>JANLSF010000376.1:0-2714 GCA_031362285.1 Gemmatimonadota bacterium
CCACCTTGGCCTCGACGCGCCGCAGGCACTCGGTGCACAGCGAGATGGCCTGATCGTAGTACAAGTAGGGGCGGACGCTCGGCATGCGGCGGTCAGGGCTCACGGTCGGGAGAGGCGGAGCTGGCGCGACGGATCCGGAACAGCTGGACGAACCACGCCGTCCCACCCACGGCCGCCCACTGGATGGCCGAGAGGCCTCCGTACAGTGCCACCGGGAGCGTCGCGGGCGCTAGTTCCCCGAACGGCGGCTTGAGGAACTCGAGGGCGAACCGCAGCACGCAGTAGCCCGCCAGGAAGGCCGCGAAGCGAGCCCCGGGAGTGTCGCGCCAGCGCGTGCGCACTGCGGCGAACAGCACGGCCACGGCGAGCAGCTCATAGAGGGCCGTCGGATGGCGCAGCACGCCGTCCCCGTAGTTCCAGCCCCAGGGCAGCGATGTGGGCGAACCGTACGTCTGGTCCCAGGTCCCCGACAACTGGCATCCGATGCGGCCGATCACGATGCCTGCCGCGAGCGCCGGCACCCACGGGTCTCCCGTGGGGACGCGCCATCGTACGGCGCGCTTCCCGAGTTCAACGCCGAGCGTGCCGCCGAGCAGCCCACCCAGCAGCGACTTCCCGCCGAGCCAGAGCGCGAGCTCGTTGCGCTGAATGAGCGTCGGCCAGTGCTCGGCGACATGCAGCAGTTTGGCGCCCATCGCGGCGCCGGCTATCGCACACGCGAAGAACAGCCAGCGATCGGCGCGTTCCGGCCGTGGACCTCCAATCGACGCGCGCGCATACACCCGCCCAGCGACGGCATAGGCCGCGATTTCCAGCACGACGTGCGGGAGCGAAGTCGAGAGGGAGGTCATGGCGGAGGGAAGGTATCGCGCCAGCCAGAATCCGTGCCGATGGGCACCCGTATGGCGTTGTCAAGTAACACTTTAGGCGCTATTGCCCAATGCGTTCCGCGCGCTGTACATTGACTGGCGTGGAATTTGCATACCCGGTGCACCCGATTCGGGGCATGACCCCGTGAGCACGCTGGCCGTTCTTCCGGCCCGCCTGTCGGCGCAGCGACTCTCCCACAAGCCCCTCCGACTCCTCGGCGGCCGAGCCCTCATTGTTCGCGTCTGGGAGCGCGTACAGGAGTTGGGCGTCGCAGACCGCGTGGTGGTGGCCACCGATCACGCCGACGTCGCGGCCGTGTGCCGGGAGGCAGGCGCTGAAGTGGTGCTCACGCGCGCCGACCATCCGTCCGGCACGGATCGCGTGGCCGAAGTGGCCGCCCGCCCCGAGTACCGCGCCTTCGACATCGTCGTGAACGTGCAGGGCGACGAACCATTCGTGCAGCGCGAGGCCGTGGCCGGTGCTGCGGCGCTGGTCGCGTCCGGACGATTCGCCCTCGGCACGGCCGCGGCCATCGCGACGCCGGCCATCCTCGACCGCCCCGACGTGGTGAAGGTGGTGGTGGGCGACGACGCTCGCGCGCTCTACTTCTCGCGCGCGCCGATCCCGTTCCTCCGCGACGCCGCCGACGCCGCCGCCCTCGAGGGACAGGTGCGGCAGCATGTGGGCGTGTACGCCTACACCCGCGACGCGCTCGCCGCCTGGGTGGCGCTCGCGCCGCACCCGCTCGAGCTGATCGAGAAGCTCGAACAACTGCGCCCCCTCGCCGCTGGCTGGGCCATGGGCGTGGCCGACGTGCCCGACGCGCCGCACGGCGGCGTGGACACCGAAGAGGACCTGGCGCGTGCCAATGCGCGCTGGACACCGCCGACCCCAGGACGACCCTGATGCAGACTCCCTCGCGCCCCCAGCCCACCAAGTTCGTTTTCGTCACCGGCGGCGTCGTGTCGTCGCTCGGCAAGGGGATTGCGGCGGCCTCGCTTGGCCGGCTGCTCGCCGAACGCGGGTTGCGGGTCACCGTGCTCAAGTTCGACCCCTACCTGAACGTCGATCCCGGCACGATGTCGCCGTTCCAGCACGGCGAGGTGTTCGTGACCGACGACGGCGCCGAGACGGACCTCGACCTCGGGCACTACGAGCGGTTCATCGACCGGTCGCTGTCGCAGGCGAACAACGTCACGACAGGTCGCATCTACCTCAACGTCATCACGAAGGAACGCCGCGGCGAGTATCTCGGCTCCACGGTCCAGGTGATCCCGCACATCACCGACGAGATCAAGTCGGCGATGAAGCGCATCGCTCCCGACAATGACGTGGTGATCGTGGAGATCGGCGGCACGGTGGGCGACATCGAGTCGCAGCCGTTCCTCGAGGCCATCCGCCAGTTCCGCCAGGAGATCGGGCGCGACAACGCGATCTTCGTGCACCTCACCCTGGTGCCGTACATCGCCGCCGCCGGCGAGGTGAAGACCAAGCCGACGCAGCACTCCGTCCGCGAGCTCATGGAACTCGGGATCCAGCCCGACATCCTGATCTGCCGGGCCGAGCGTTCGCTGTCCGACGACGTGAAGCGGAAGATCGCGCTGTTCTGCAACGTCGAATTCGGCTGCGTCATCCAGAGCCCCGACGTGCCGACCATCTACCAGATCCCGCTCTCATTTGCCGAGCAGGGGTTCGACGAGCGGGTGATGCAGAAGCTCGGGCTCACGGGCTAGGCCATCGACCTCACGGAATGGAAGACGCTCGTGCACCGCATCACCAACCCTGGCAACGGGAAGGTGAGGATCGCGATCGTGTGCAAGTACACCGAGCTGGTGGACGCGTAC
>JANLSF010000499.1:0-8308 GCA_031362285.1 Gemmatimonadota bacterium
CCACGCCGCGCTCGGCGAGTACATCGCCAACGTCGACTGTGATGACGTGGCATTCCCGGACCGGTTTGCGCGCCAGCTGGCGTTCCTCGATGCGGCGCCCCGTCACGTGGCGGTGGGCGCGCGCGTCCTCGCGGTGGACGCCGGCGGAGTCCCGCAACGCGTGCTCATTCGCACCTTCACCCATGACGAAATCGACGCGATGCACCTGGCCGGACGTGCCGGCGGGCTGGCGAATCCGGCGGCGATGTTCCGTCGCGCCGCGGCGCTGGCCATCGGCGGCTACGACGATGCGCTCGTCTCGGTCGGCGAGGACCTCGACTTCTGGCTGCGCCTTGCCGAAGTCGGCCGACTGGCCAACCTGCCCGAGGTCCTGATCCACTACCGCGTCCACGCGACCAACGTCAGCCTGTCCGGCTCGACCAAGGAGGAGCGGCAGACGGTGGCACGCCGCGTGGTCGCGCAGGCGCTGCTCCGGCGCGGCCTGCCGGAGGCACCGGTGGAACGAGCGGCAGCACCGTCCCGCACCTGGGAACGCGCGACGAACACCGCCCTCGTCCGCTACTTCCGCGGCGAGCGCGGCGCCGCTCTCTGGCCCGCCGTCCGTGGGGTGTTGCTCAATCCCGGCGCCGCCGCGGCCCGGAGCGCGCTCACGACGATCCTCCGCGCGGCGCCCCCCGCATGGCCGAGCGCACCCGCGTCGCCTCGCGACATGCCGCGCGCCCCCTCGACTCCCTCCCCATGAAGCTCGACGGCTGGATCGGCAACCTGGCGCTGGCCGTCACCGCCACCCTCGTCCCCCTTGGCCTGCTCGAGGGGGGACTGCGGCTGGCCGGTACGACGCCGCCGTCCATCTACACCCCCGACAGCGTGCTCCTCTATCGTCTCGCGCCCGGCGGCCGGAAGCTCTTCCAGCATCGGCCCGCGAACGGCGGCAACAGCGTGCAGGTGGAGATCAACGACGCCGGCTATCGCGGGCCGCCCCTGCGCCCGTCCGGAAGCGCTCGACGCGTCGTGGTGTACGGCGACTCCTTCATCGAGGGCGAGTTCGTCGCGGACAGCCTGTCGTTCGTGCGCCAGTTGGAGCGACTCCTCTCGTCGGCGACCCCCACCGAGGTCGTGAATGCGGGCGTCGCCGGCTATGGACCCGACCAGTCGTACGTCCGCATGCAGCAGGAACTGCCGGTCCTGAAGCCGCAGGTGGTCGTGCTGGCCGTGTTCGCCGACAACGACTTCGGCGACATCCTGCGCGACCGGCTCGTTCGCCTCCGCGCCGACGGGACGCTGGAGCGACATCGCGTGACGCTGCATCCCACGCTGGCGCGCGCCCTCGCGACGCAGGCAATTCCAGCGGGATTGCGGCGGCTGCACCTCGTGCGGTGGCTCGAGCGGAAGTTGCGGCGCGTCAACACCAACCTTCCGCTCGCCAACGCGCCGAGCAACGCCCCGAGGTTCTCCATCAAGAACTACGGCACGTGGGCGATGTTCAACGCGCAGCAGCAGTGGGCGGATGCGCAGGCCCAGCCGGACACCGTGGTCGACCTGCTGGGCGACAGCTATGACATCGATGTCGCGGCCACCCCCGATTCCGCGTCGTCGCGGGCCAAGGTCGCGTTGATGGATGCGTTGCTCGGCACCCTGCGCCGGGACCTCGCCGCGCGCGGCCTGCCGTTCGTCCTGCTCATCATCCCATCCCCCCTCGACGCCTGCGACCAGTACGACGTTCGCATCGACACGACGCGGTTCCCGGGCCATGATCGGCGACGCCTGTCCGGAACGATCGACTCCCTCGCGGCGCGGCACGGAATCCGCCGCATCGACCTCTGGCCCGTGATGCGGGGCAACGACGCCTGTTCGCTCTACTACCGCGATGGCGACAACCACTGGAACACCAAGGGGCAGACGCTCGTGGCCCGGATCACGGCCGACAGCCTCGCTGCGTGGGGCCTGGCGCGCTGAGGAATCGGCCAGCGAAGCGAAGCCGCCGCCGGGTCAGCCGCCCAACGCATACTCGAACTCGTAGCGATGCACCTTGCCCTCGATCGTGAGCCGGAACGTGCCGGCGATCCCGGCCAGGTCCCCCGTGCCCGAGTCGGGCACGACCGCGATCACCAACTGCTGGGCGCCGCGCGTCATCGTGCCGACGTGCTGGAAGACGAACGTGCCCGTGCGCCCGTGCAGCGTGCCGGTCACGCGCTCGATTGCCACGTACGCGGCGGAGCCCTTCGTGTCGGTCATGCCGGTGAGCATCTCGCCCCGCCCCGTGCCCTGCAGGTCGCCGTGGAACTGCTTGTCGATGGTCATGCGACCGAGTGCGGGATCGCCGGCTGCCGTGGCAACGGGGGCGACGGTGACATCGAAGGTGCCGGTGGCGATGCGCATGGGGTCGGAATTGAGGTAACGGACGCGAGCCGGATCGCACGCGGAATCTACGGCGTTTGTTCGGCAACGACAGTCCAGCGACCAGCCGCCCGCGCCTTCGTTGACAGGGACTCGGCGTGCCAACTTTCCGGCGGCCCGTGCGATCGCTCGATCCGCGCGCGCCTTCCGTTCGGACTCACGTCTTCCCTGGCTTGATCGATGCCTTCCAGCGCCACCACCACCGACGCGTTCGACGCAACGCCCAGCCCCGAGCCGGCCACGGCGGACAGCTACGGCCTGCCGCCGCGCGGCTATCGCCTCCCCGACGCGACCCGACTGGGCGCCGCGCATCTGCAGGTCGCCGACCTCGATCGCTCCGTGGCGTTCTACGCGGGCACGATGGGCTTTCATGTCGCGACGCGCGCGGGCGCGCACGCGGTGCTGACCGCGAAGGGCAATGACCGCGTGCTCATCGAACTCCGTGAGCATCGTGGGGCCCGCCCCGCTGCTCGGCGTGCGTCGCTGGGCCTCTTCCACGTGGCGATCCTCCTGCCGGATCGGCCAGCGCTCGGCCGCTTCCTCGGCCACATGCGGTCCCTCGGCGTGCCGGTCGGCGCCGGCGACCACCGCGTGAGCGAGGCGCTGTACCTGAGCGACCCCGATGGACTCGGGCTCGAGGTCTACGCCGACCGTCCACGCGCGTCCTGGCAGCGACTCGGTCGCGAACTGATGCTCGCCACCGATCCGGTGGACCTCGACGCGCTCCTCGACTC
The DNA here is from genome assembly GCA_031362285.1 of Gemmatimonadota bacterium. Lineage (GTDB taxonomy): Bacteria > Gemmatimonadota > Gemmatimonadetes > Gemmatimonadales > Gemmatimonadaceae > JACPPC01. Next base: position 3,132 of record JANLSF010000499.1, read on the forward strand.
CGGCGCCGATGGGCCGTGGACCGGAATGCCGACCGGCACGACGATCGGTCACGTGCACCTCCAGGTGGGCGACCTCGCGATCGCGCAGGCGTTCTTCGGGGAGACCCTCGGCTTCGATCGGATGACGACGCGGTATCCGGGCGCGCTGTTCCTCGGAGCCGGCGGCTATCATCATCACGTGGGCACCAACACGTGGGCGGGCCCATCGGCGCGGCCACCCGGCGCGGAGGACGCACGGCTGCTCGCGTGGACCATCGAGCTGCCCGACGTCCCGAGCCTGCACGCGGCGGCGGCCAGCCTGCGTGCCGCAGGGCGCGACGCCGACTTCGAGGGGGAGACGCTCCTGCGCACGCGCGATCCGTGGGGGACGGCCATCCGCCTCACCGCACCGGGAGCGCCGTGACGGCTCCGGCGTTCACCATGCCGCACGTGATGCGGCCGAGCACACCGGGAACGCTCGCGCCGGACGAGCGGCCGCCGCTCCTGCTGCTCCTGCACGGCGTCGGGAGCAACGAGGCGTCGATGGCGCCGTTCATGGAGGCCTTCGATCCACGGCTCGTAGTCGTTTGCGTGCGCTCGCCGCTCTCGCTCGGCCCGCGCTCGTTCGCCTGGTTTCACGTCTCGTTCACGGACCGCGGACCGGTGATCGACGAGCCGGAAGCGCGCGCCGCATGGACGCGCCTGCCGCACGTCATCGATGAGGCGGTCGTCAGCTTCGGCGCGGATCCCGCGCGGGTGTACCTGGCCGGCTTCAGCCAGGGCGGGATCGTGTCACTGGCGACGCTGCTGACTGCGCCCGAGCGGGTGGCGGGCGCCGCCGTCATGAGCGGACGACTGTTGCCGGAGGTGCTGCCGCATGTCGTCGCACCGGAGCGCCTGGGCGCAAAGCCGCTCCTGATCGTGCACGGCACCGACGATCGCACGCTGCCGCTCGCGCACGCGCACCATGCGCGCGAGGCGCTGGCCGGGCTCCCGATCGAGCTGACCTATCGCGAGTGCGCGATGGGGCATGCCGTGACGCCCGAGAGCCTGCAGGTGGTGTCGGCGTGGCTCACGGCGCGACTGGACGCGCCGCCTGGCCTCGGAGCGCCCGCAGCACGGTAGCGACGCGACACGGGCTCACGGGCACGACGGTGCTGTCGCGGAGCTTCAGATCGCGCTGATCGCCGCTTGTGCGCTCAAGTCGCGTCACGCCGGGGCGTCAGCGGCCGCGTCACCGGCCGCGGCGGCGGCCGAGGTCGCGCCCGCCGTCGCTGCCAGGGTCGCCGCGGCCCGCGCCGCCTCTCGTCGCGCCAGCCACGTGAGCGCCGGGGGTGTGACGAAGGTCGTTCCCAGCACCATGAGCATGATCGCGCCGAACTCGCCGTGGCTGATGGCCGACGACGCGAGCCCCATCTGCGCGAAGATCAGCCCGACTTCGCCGCGCGGCACCATGGCCACGCCGATGAGCAGCTTGTTCCCTCGGTACCACCAGGGGGCGTACCCCGCGGCCACCTTGCCGACGATACCAATGACGACCAGCACGCCACCCAACAGCAGCGAGCGTGCATCGAGCAACGCCTTGAGGTCCACGGCGGCGCCGACGCTGGCAAAGAAGATCGGGACGAAGAGGTAGCCGAGCGACTTCACCTTGGCCTCGATGGCCTCGCGCTGCGGCGTGGGGTGCAGCACCACGCCGGCCGCGAAGGCACCGATGATCATGGCCGATCCGGCGCGATCGGCGAGCCAGGCCAGCAGGAAGGCGACCGCCAGCCCGATCAGCCCGATGGCGCTCGCCGACTCGAGCTTTCCCACCGCGCGCAGCAAGGGTGGCAGAGCGCGGTTCCCGACGAGCAGCGAGGCGGCCACGAAGCCGATGGCGACTCCGGTCACCTTGGCGATGCCGCCGGCTGACATCGCGGCGCCGCCGGCGAGGCTGGCGATGACCGACAGAATGACGAGGCCGACGACGTCGTCGAGGACGGCGGCGCCCAGCACCACCTGTCCGTCACGCCGTTCCAGGATGCCGAGCTCGCCCAGCACCCGGGCCGAGATCCCCACCGAGGTGGCGGTGAGCGCGGCCGCACAGACGAGCGCGTGCACCGTGGACAGGCCAAGCGCCGTCATGGCCAGGTAGCCGCCGGCGAATGGCAGCGCGACGCCCGCGAGGGCCACGGTGCCCGCGGCGGCTCCCACGGCGGTGAGCGCCTTGAGGTCGGTGTGCATGCCGATCTCGAAGAGCAGGATCAGCACGCCCAGCTCGGCGAAGGCCTGCACCGCCGGGTCGGCGGGGTCGAGCACGCCCAGCACCGACGCGCCCAGCACGACCCCCGCCACCAGTTCGCCGAGCACGGCCGGCTGTCCGAGCCGCTGGGCGAGATACCCCAGCACGGCCGTGGCGAAGATCGTGGCCACCAGCGCGAGCAGGAACGCCTGCACGCCATGTCCGCCGCCTGCGCCGGCGAGCACCAGCACCCCGCCAAGGGCGAGGGCGGCACGGGGGCGCCTGACCACCCGGATCCACCCGAGGCCCGGTGGCACTATCGCGCCGCCTCGCCCTCGAGGTAGGTGTAGCCCTCGAGTCCGGCCACGTAGTCGGCGATGAAGCCGTTGGCCTCGGCGCGCTCGATGCCCGACGCGTTGCCGACCTTGCGACGGAAGGTGGCCAGCAGGTCCGAGGCGCGGAACTGGACGTAGTTGAGCACCTCCGTGACCGTGTCGCCATGCACGAGGTCGGTGACGGTGAAGCCTGAGTCGGTGAGCCGCACGTGCACGGCGTTGGTGTCGCCGAACAGGTTGTGCAGGTCGCCGAGGATCTCCTGGTAGGCGCCGGTGAGGAAGATGCCGAGCATGTACGGTTCGTCGTCCTTGAACGCGTGCAGCGCGAGCGAGGGCTCCCCGTCGACGAAGTGGTCGATCTTGCCGTCCGAGTCGCAGGTGACATCCTGCAGGGTGCCGCGGCGCGTCGGCTCCTCGTCGAGCCGGTGCACCGGCATGATCGGGAAGAGCTGGTCGATCGCCCACGAGTCGGGGAGCGACTGGAAGAGCGAGAAGTTGCAGAAGTACCGGTCGGTGAGCGCGGCGTCGAGTTCCTTCAGGATGTCGGCATATTCGTCGCGGTCGCGCAGGCAGAAGCGGACCAGTTCGTTGGCGGTGGCCAGGTAGTACTGCTCCGCCTTGGCGCGACCGCGGAGCGAGAGCACGCCGCTCGAGAAGAGCTTCTGCGACCGTTCCTTGAGGTGCTCGATGTCATGGTATATCTCGCGCACGCGACGGGGGCTGCGCAGCCGCTTGGTGGAGATCGTCTGGTGCTCCTCGTGCATCTCGTGCAGGAGGGCGTGGTCGTCGTCGTCCACGCCGGGCACATCGGGGGTGGCCTGCGACTCCACGTCGATGACGTTGAGCAGGAGCAGCGCGTGGTGGGCCGTCAGCGCGCGCCCCGATTCGCTGATCAGGTGCGGCATGGGGAGCTCGAGTTCCCGGCAGGCCTCGGCCAGGGTGTACACGATGTCGCCCGCGTACTCCTCGAGGTTGTAGTTGGTGCTCGCCTGCGCCGTGGAGTTGGTGCCGTCGTAGTCCACCCCGAGGCCGCCGCCGACGTCGACGTGCGTGATGTCGAGCCCCATGCCGCGCAGTTCGGCGTAGTACCGGGCGACCTCCTCGAGCGCCGCCTTGATGTAGCGGATGTCGGTGATCTGCGAGCCGAGATGGAAGTGCAGCAGCTTGACGATGTCGAGCGCGTCCTCCGCCTTGAGCTTGTCGAGCACGCGCACGAGGCCGGCCGGGGAGAGGCCGAACTTGCTCTTCTCGCCGCCCGACTGCGCCCAGCGTCCCGCGCCCTCGCTCTGGAGCTTGATCCGGATGCCGGCGGTGGGGCGCACGCCCAGCTCGCGGGCGGCGTTGAGCAACACGTCCACCTCGGAGAGCTGCTCGAGGACGATGAACACCTTGTGCCCGAGCTTCTGCCCCATGAGGGCGAGGCGCATGAACTCCTCGTCCTTGTAGCCGTTGCAGATGATCACGTGATCGGTGGAATCGGACAACCCGAGGACGGCCTGCAGCTCCGGCTTGGAGCCGCACTCGAGGCCCACGCCGGTGGCGCGGCCGAACTCGACGATCTCCTCGACCACGTGCCGCTGCTGGTTGACCTTGATCGGGTAGACGGTGGTGTAGGTCCCGGTGTAGTCGTACTCCTTGATGGCCGCGGCAAACGCCTCGTGGAGCTGGCGGATGCGCGAGTCGAGGATGTCGGAGAAGCGGAGCAGCACTGGAAGGGCGACGCCCTGCTGCTCGAGGTCGCGGGCGATCTCGTAGAGGTCGACCCCCTGCTCCGGTCGGTTCCGGTCGGGACGCACCACCACGTGCCCCGCCTCGTTGATGTCGAAGAAGCCGGCGCCCCAGCCCTCGACGTTGTACAGGGCCTTGGCACGCTCCACCGTCCACGGACCCACCGGCGAGGCACTCGGGTGGCCCCCCGCGCCGTTCGCGGCCGGGGTGGGCACGCCGGACGCGGGCGTCGCGGAAGCCGCGACAACGGCCGTCGCCGTCGGTGTGGCGGTTTCAGGGCTGGACATGAGGGGGAATTCTAGGGGTGCGTGTCGCCGAATCAAACGGCTGGCCGCGCAAGCGGTTGGCCTCGGGGCAGCGGGGGCCTACCTTCCCCCGTGTTCACGTGACGCCGCCAGCGCGCGCGCACGCCGCCGAAACCTCCACGTCGCCTGGAGCTCTGCCATGCCCACGAGTCGCCGTTCCGCCACCGCCTCCCGCCTCTTCGCCCTCACCGCCGTGGCCGCATGCGCGGCGCTGGCCGTGCCCGTGCGGAGCGCGCTGGCCCAGAAGCCCACGGCGGTCGTCGCTACGGCCAAGGGCGGCATCGACCCGAAGGGGAAGCGGCAGATCGTCTGCCGCGGCGCGAAGGTGCCTGCCGGGTGGGTGCTCGTCGACGACCTGCGCGACACCAACCAGTGCGACGGCTCCAACCCGGCGGCGATCAAGATCTACAACGTCTGGTCGATCGAGCAGATCGAGGGGCGGGCCTCCGGTTCCGTCCTGGACGTCTGCACGGCCAGCCCGACGCCCGCCGGCTGGACGATGGTGGACGTGTTCCGGGACCGCGAGCGCTGCGGTCACCCCGAAGAGCTGTTCCACACGAACGTCAAGCGCATCCGCAAGAACTAGGGCGCGCGCTGGGCGGAGCC
>JANLSF010000530.1:0-3354 GCA_031362285.1 Gemmatimonadota bacterium
CTACGCCGGGCACGGGGCGCTGCGCCGCAACACCCTCACCCCCGGCAAGCAGCTCGACCAGACCATCGTCCCGATCGACGCGAACGCGGGCGTGGACGACATCCGCGACAAGGAGCTCGCGGCGCTCATTGCCCCGGTGTCGGAGCGCGGCGTGATCGTCACCCTGATCTTCGATTCATGCAACTCGGGCTCGATCACCCGCGGTGGCGAGCCCTCGCTGCTCACCGAGCGGTGGGCCGCCGTGGACGAGCGCGACGTGCACGAGCGGTACACCGGCAAGGCCCCCGGCGACGTGGGCGCCCTCGTGATCTCGGCCGCCGAGGACACGCGGCCGAGCGTCGAAGCGGTGGATGCCGACGGCATCCGCCACGGACTGTTCACGGCAGCGCTGCTCAGCGTGCTGCAGTCGGCGTCGCCGTCCACGCCGGCGCGCCAGGTCTTCCAGGCCGCGCGTGCCGTGCTCCAGGGCCGCTACCCCGCGCAGGAACCCTCCATTGATGCGGGCGCGGCGCGGCTGGCGCAACCGCTCTTTGGTGGCGCGGCCGATGGCCGGGGGGGCGTGACGACCGTGGCGGTGCAGGCCGTGGAGGGGGGCCGCGTGACGCTGCAGGGCGGACTCGCCCTCGGCCTGCGCGTGGGCACGGAGCTCAAGCAGTTCTCTCCCGCATCGAAGAAGCCGGCGCGCTTGCGCGTGGAGACCACGTCGGGGGTCGCGACAAGCACCGCGCTCGTGGCCACCGCGGGCAGCGACTCCGTGCGCTCGGGCATGCTGTTCACCGTCGAGCGGTGGGTGACCACCAACGAGCCGTTGCTGCGGGTCTACGTGAGCACGCCACTCCCCACCGACGCCGACGTGGGTTCCGCCGCCGCGGAAGCACGCGCCCTGCGCGCCTCGCCGGCGGTGCGGTGGGTCGCGGACCCGTCGGACGTGCCGAGCCGTGCGGCGGGTGACGCCGCGCCGTTGCTGCACGTGGGCCATGAAGCGCGCGGCTGGATCATGCGGGGCGACAGTCGCGCGCCGGTGGTGGTGCTCGGCGAGAAGCTCATCGCAGCCGCCGTGCTCGCGGCCGTGAAGGCCGGCGGCGCCGAGCGACCGTTCCTGTTCGTCTCGCTACCGCCCTCGACCGCATTGTCCGCCGCGCTCGCGATCGGCCCCGGTTCCGCCAGTCCGGCCATCGTGCGCGACAGCGTGCCGGGCGAGGCGCTGTATGCGCTCGCTGGGCGCCTCTCCGAGTCCGGGGTGGAGTACGCATGGGTGCGCCCCGGCGCCTCGCGCGCGCTCGATCGCCTGAGTGTGCTGCCGGCGCGCACGCGATGGGAGGCCGCGCGCGGCGCGCCGGCGACGGCCATACGCGGACTCGGCACCCGTCTCAGCGAACTCGCCGCAGGCCTCGGGCGCATCCGCACCTGGCTCACCATCCAGTCCCCGCCCGACGACGGCCGCTTTCCGTACGAGCTCGCGATCATGGACAGCGTGACCAACGCGCCGGTGCTCGGCGACTCGCTCAAGACCGGACGCATCGTGTCGCTCGCGCTCACCGCCGACAGCGCGACGCTGGCCTCCGGTCCGCCGCGCCTCAAGCGATTCGTGTACGTGTTCGGCATTGACTCCACCGGCAAGGGGACGCTGTACTTCCCCGACGACAAGACCAATGCGCAGAACCGCCTGCCCGGCGTGGTGGACCACGACGGCAACTGGCCGCGCGTGATCCCGCTGCAGCTCACCTCGGCCCCGACCGGTGGCACGGCGTACTTCGAAGTGACCCCCGGCTCCTCGCTGGAGACCTACCTGCTCATCTCGAGCGAGGAGGCGATCCCGCCGGAGGTGTTCGAGTTCGCGGCCGTGCGCAGCGCGGGCGACGGCGTGCCCGATGGCTCGTTTGCGGCGCTCCTCGCCGGCGCGGGCAGCCGCACCCGCGATCTCTCGCCACGCAAACCGCCGAGCGCGCCCACCACCTGGGCCATCCAGCGGCGGGCGATGCGGATCGTGAAGTAGCGCGATGACGGGCGCCATGCTCGCCGGATCGCGGCGCCCGACGCTCGCGCTGCTCGTCGCGGTCGGTTGCGCGATCGGCGCCGACGCGACGCCGGTGACCGCCCAGGATGCGACTGGGAGCCGCAACGCGTCCGCCCCGGCCGGCGACTCCACGACGCGCATCGCCCGCGACGCCCGTCGACAGCTCCGCGAGAACAAGGTGGACTCGGCCTTCGCGAACTTTCGCGCCCTCCTCGTCATTCATCGCGCCTCCGGCGATCAGCGGAGCGAAGGCAGCGTCCTGAATGACTTGGGCGTCGCCTTCGGGAACCGCCGGCAGTTTGACTCGGCCGTCGCGAACTACCGCGCTGCGCTTCCCCTGCGCCGCCTCGCCAAGGACCGCGCCGGTGAAGGCACCACCCTCGACAATCTCGGGTTGTCGTTCAACGCGCTCGAGCTTCCTGACTCGGCGGTCGTGGCGTTCCGCGCCGCGCGCCAACTGCGCCACGCGTTGGGCGATCGCCGGGGCGAGGCCCGCACGCTCAACAACATGGCCGTCGCCTTCACGGCCGCCGGACAGCGAGACTCGGCGCTCGCGTATGCTGGAGCGACCCTGCCCCTCCAACGCGCCCTCGCTGACAGGGCGGGTGAGGCCAAAACGCACAGCCGCATGGGAAAGCTCCACGACCAACTCGAGCGTCGCGATTCGGCCTTGGCGCACTATCGCGACGCCCGCGTGTTGTACCAGGCGCTTCGTGACGAGCCTTCGGAGGCCGCCACGCTCGCGAGCATCGCCGAAGCGTTCGTCGCGCTAGACAAACGGGATTCCGCCCTCACGCAGTTGCGGCTCTTGCTGCCCATGTACCGTGCCCTCGCTGACCCGAGCGGCGAAGCCGACGCCCTCACGGAGATGGGGATCGCGTTCGAAGTCTTGGGCGCCCCGGACTCCGCGCTCGCGTACCTGCGCGCCGGAATTACATTGGCGCGCGCCTTCCGCGATTCGACCGTCGAGGCCCGCGCGCGCCGCGGCGTCGCGCGCGTGTTTGCGGCCTCGGGTCATCTGGACAGCGCGATTGCGTACGAGCGGGTCGTGCTCGCCCTGGAACGCGCCGCCGGAGACAGCGATGAAGTGGCAGCTGCGCTCAATCTCATCGGCCACTGGTTCGGTGTCGGCGGACGCGCCGACTCCGCACTGGCCTACCGTCGCGCAGATCTCGCCATGCGCCGCGCCATCCGGCAGCCGAAGGGCCTCGCGATGGCGAGCAACAACCTGGGCGAGCTGTTCGCCCAGATGGGCCAGCGCGACTCGGCGCTCGCCTACTACCGAGCGGCACTCGGCTTCGCTCGCACCGCCGCCGACAGCGCCGGTCAAGCGGCAA
>JANLSF010000532.1:0-1982 GCA_031362285.1 Gemmatimonadota bacterium
CGGCGACCTCGAACGAGATCGGGTCGGTCCATTCGGCCACCGGGCGGCGCGGACGCACCTCGCGCGCAAGCATCGCGGCACTCACAGGTAGCGGAGGACGGCGAAGAGCCCGGCGAGGCCGACGACGAACAGCAGCGAGTCGACCACGGCGCGGGTGACGGCCTGCGGGATCTCGGTGGGCGCACGCCCCGCCCGCAGCCCCTCGAAGGCGCAGAGCGCGGCGATGCCGGCCCCGGAGATCGCGCCCTTGAGGATGACCTCGACGACGTCCCACGAGCGCATCGCCAGCCGGAGCGAGCCCACGTATTCCTCGAGCGAGATCTTCTGGATCACGCGCGCCGCGAGCAGCCCGCTGGTCAGCGTCACGGCGTCGAACAGCAGCGTCAGCGCGGCCACCGAGAGCGACACGCCGAGCACGCGCGGGAGCACGAAGTAGTGGAGCGGGTTGACCCCCATGGCCTCGAGGGCGTCGATCTCGCCGTAGACGCGGCACGCCGCGAGTTCGGCGGCGATCGCGGTGCCCGAGCGACCGATCACGAGGATCGCCGTCAGGAGCGGCCCCAGTTCCCGCACCACCACGCTGGCGAGCAGCCGTCCGAGCGTGTCGGAGAGCCCGCCGAACTTGATGGCCTGCGCGCTCGCCTCCACGATCACGATGCCGCCGACGACCACCGCCACGGTGCCGACGAACGGGATGGCGTCGGTGGCCGTGAAGCGCACCTGGTTGACCACCGATCGCCACCAGAGCCGGAAGGCCGTGCGCGGATAGGTCAACGTGGAGCGCATCACCGCACCGGCGAAGCGGGTGACGAGCGCCGACGCCGAGCCCAGTTGCCGGGCGCTCGCGCCCGTGGCGGCAATCGCGTCGAGAATCATCGCGCCCCGGGCGCGGCCATCAGTAGAGGGTCATGTCGGGACGGAATCCCTTGGAGCCCGCGGTCCCGGGGCCGGTGGCCGGCGCGCCGCCGCCATCGGTCACGGCGATCGCGTTGACTTCCACCAGGATGCCCCGCAGCTGGCACCCGACGGCCGTCCGCGTGGGATACGGCTCCTTGAAGAACTCCTTGTACACCTCGTTGAACTCGGTCCAGTGATTCTCGTCCGCGAGGTACACGGTCACCGCCACGACGTCGTCGAGCGACGCGCCGGCGGCGGTGAGGACGGTCTTGAGGTTGTGCAGGGTGCGCCGCGCCTGGACCTGGATCTCCGCATGGCCGACGTCGCCGGTGACCGGATCGCGCGGGGTCTGGCCGGAGACGAACACCATGTTCCCGGCGCGGACGGCCGGGGTGTATGGACCCACCGGTGGCGGGAATCCCTTCGGTCCAGGCGCTGGTGCCCAGGCGCGCTTCGGGATCGACATCGTGATGGCGGGAGGGAGTTCAGGAAGGGGGCGCGCGGGGACGGGGGCGGCCCATCGCGCGGCGCGTTCGGCTGTGAGGGGGAAAGGTCGCCCCGGAGGCGCTGGCGTCAAGCTAACGCCCGACAAACGACGGCGGGGCGGGGCGGCCGGAGGTGCCCCCGCCCCCCCCCCCCCCAGCGCCCGAAGGCGCCGATGGGGGCTACTCCTCGTCGGCGAAGCCGCCGGCGAGGGCGGTTTCGCCCACGCTGGTGATGCCGGCGAGCAGGCTCATGTCGACCGAGACCGCCACGGGCGGTTCACCCACCGGCACCGCCTCACCCTCGAGGTCCACGTCCTGGTACCGGTACATGCCGGTGCCGGCCGGGATGAGGTGACCGATGATGATGTTCTCCTTGAGGCCGAGGAGGTCGTCCTTGGCGCCACGGATGGCCGCGTCGGTGAGGACGCGGGTGGTTTCCTGGAACGAGGCCGCCGACACGAACGACTGCGTGGTGAGTGAGGCCTTCGTAATACCAAGCAACAACGGCTCCGACGTAGCCGGGATCTGCTTCTTCTTCTTGGCTTCGTCGTTCGTATCGCGGAACTCGGCGCGATCGACGTGCTCGCCTTCAAGCATTTC
>JANLSF010000917.1:0-3878 GCA_031362285.1 Gemmatimonadota bacterium
GGTTCGGCATCGAGAGCACGAGACCCCACGCCGGCGCGTCGAGCGCCTCGAGGGTCGTGCCTGGCAGCAGCCCGACCACGGCCGCCGCCAACGGACCGTCCGACCGCGCCGGCCCCTTGGCACCCGGTGCGGCAATCGCGGTCATCACCCGGTTGCCACCCCCGAATACCCGCACCGAGACCGCGCCGTTCATCCCGGTCGCCAGGGCGCGCTCGCCCGCCTCGACCAGCACGAGGGTCAGCGCCTGCACGAGGGCGGCCATCCGGGCCAGCACCGGGGGCGCGTCGTCGGCCACCTCCACCTGCATCGAGACCGTGCGAAGATCGAGGTGCGCGGCGATCAGGTCGCAGGCGTCGGGGAGGGCATCGCCCACGCGCAGGGGCTCCTCGCGGCCGTCTGCACTGAGGGGGAGCAGCCGGTAGAGGCGCAGCAGCCGCTCGAGCTGCGCGACCTCGGTCACGAGCGCCCCCAGGTGGTCGGCGTCGAGCGGCTCGCCGGCCTCCACGAAGGCTCCGTAGCTCGAGAGCGCGCTGACGCGGTTCGACAGGGTGTGGTTCAACCCCCGCAGGAGGCCGTCGGCGGCGTCCTGCCAGGGGCCCGCCACGAGGGGCGGAACGGGCGTCTGGGGTCCAGTCATCCGGGGTTGCACCCTTCGAGTTTCGGACGCACGGGGCCGATACTTGGGCTGTAGCCCACCTGGGTTGCGCTCACCCCTACTCTCCACGGGAAAGGCGTCGTGTTCCTGATCATCGGCCTCGTCGTCGTCTTCGGAAGTATCGTTGCCGGCTACACCATGCACCATGGGCAACTCGCGGTCCTGATGCAGGTCAACGAGTTCATCATCATCGGGGGCGCCGGCCTGGGCTCCATGGTGGTGGGGAACTCCCCGGGGGTGATCAAGCGCGTCCTGGCGGGCGTGATGGGGCTGCTCAAGCCCGATCCGTTCGTCCGGAAGGCCTACGAGGAACTGCTCCAGGTGCTGTACCAGATCCTCCAGAAGGCCCGCAAGGACGGCCTCGTGGGGATCGAGCCCCACATCGAGGAGCCGGAGAAGTCGGAGATCTTCAAGAAGTTTCCCGGCTTCCTGCATCACCACCACGCCGTGTCGCTCCTCTGCGACACCATGAAGGTACTCCTCACCGGCACGGTCGAGGACCATCACCTGGCCGAGGTGATCGACACCGACCTCGAGCAGCACCATCACGAGGCCCTGTCGGCATCGGGCGCCCTCATGAAGGTGGGCGACGCGATGCCGGGGTTCGGCATCGTGGCGGCCGTGCTCGGCGTCATCATCACCATGGGATCGATCGGCGGCGCGGCCAGCGAGATCGGCGAAAAGGTGGCCGCCGCGCTGGTCGGCACCTTCGTGGGCATCCTGCTGTCGTACGGCGTGATGGGCCCCATGGCCGGCGCCATGGAGGAGCGGGTGGGCTCCGAGCATGCCTACCTGCTCTGCATCAAGGCCGCGCTGCTCGCCTTTGCCCGCGGTGACTCCCCGATGTCGGCGGTGGAGTTCGCGCGCCGCAACATCGCGCCCGAGCACCGCCCCTCCTTTGCCGAGCTCGAGAAGCTGACGCGCAAGGAAGCGGCGTAGCATGGCGGCCAAGGGCGGCGAGCGTCCCCTCGTCATCGTCAAGAAGTACAAGAAGGGGGGGCATGCCCACCACGGCGGCAGCTGGAAGGTGGCCTATGCCGACTTCGTGACCGCCATGATGGCCTTCTTCATGGTCATGTGGATCCTCGGCATGGACGACAAGACCAAGAAGGCCGTCGAGGGCTACTTCGCCAATCCCACCGGCTACAAGAAGGGGTACGGCTCCGGCAACAGCCCGCTGTCCAACGGCAGCTCCGCGCTGCAGCGGCCCGATGACCAGGTGAAGCTCATCATGCACAAGGCCGAGGCCGACGCCATGGCCGGCATGGGCGCCCGCATCAAGGTGCGCCTCGACTCCGCCAAGCGGGTGCTCGGCGACGCCAAGGTGGAGGTCGTGATGGTGGAGCAGGGGCTCCGCATCGAGCTGATCGAGGCCGGCAACGGCGAGCAGCTGTTCGTCCGGGGCGCGGCGGAGATGACGGCCGCCGCGCGCACGGCGCTCACGATCATCGGCGTGGAGCTGCGCGGGCTGCGGAGCCCGGTGGCGATCGAGGGGCACACCGACGCGGCGGGCTATGCGCCGGGGGCGCGCTACACCAACTGGGAGCTGTCGGCCGACCGCGCCAATGCGGCGCGGCGGGTGCTCGAGATCTCGGGGGTGGAGGCGGCGCGCATCAACGAGGTGCGGGGGTACGCCGACACGAAGCTGCGGAACCGGTTGTTCCCCACGGCGGCGGAGAACCGGCGGATCTCGATCCTGCTGCAGTTCGCGCAGCCGCGGCCCGACACTCTGACGGTGAGTCGCCGGTCGTCGTGAGGGCGGCGCGGGCAGCGGGCGGCGGCCTGCAGGTGACATTCGCCGCCATCGGCGTGACAGCTGTCCACTTGCGCGTGGCCCGGCCGTGCCTCATCTATTCATCACATACAACGGCTTGCACGACGCCCGCGACGCCGCGGGCCGCGACGAGGGTCGCACGGCCGGTTGGTTCGGTGGCTCGTTCGTCTGGAGGCGCCCATGCGCGCTCTCGTCGTCGTTGCTCTTGCGCTGGCCGGGGTTGCCCCTGTAGCCCTGGCGCCTCGCGCCCGGAACGCCGTGCTGGCGCCGCGCCCCGCGCTGACGCCAAGGCCCGCTGAGGCCTCGCCCCCGAGCTCGCGGCTCGTCTGCTCCACCAGCCAGCTCGCGATCAATCCGTGTACGACGACGGCGAGCGCGCTCACCAATCGCACGCGCACGACCCAGTTCACGATCCAGAACAAGAACACGATCGAGAACATCAATTACATCATCTCGTGCGCGCGCACGGGGCAGGTAGCCTCCTGCTCCGCGCCGGGCACGCTGTACGTGCTCAAGAATTCGTCGAAGTCGATCCTTGTCACGTGGCTGACCACCGCCACGGCGGGCTCGGGCACCGTGACCCTGACCGCCGACGATGACCTGACGCCGGTCACGGGCACGGTGACGGTCACGGTGACGGTGCCCACACCGACCGGCCTCTATCTCGCCGTGGTCAGCCCGCACCTGCAGCGGCAGCGCGTGGACTCGGGCGCGAGCGGCACCGCCACCTTCGTGCTGCGGAACGGCGGCGCCGACAGCACCGGCTGGTCCTGGTCCGTGGCCTGCAGTGGGAGCGCGCTCGCCGGTGGGAGCTGCACTCCCAGCTCGGGCGCCGTCGGCCTCGCCGCGAACGCCAGCAGCACGGTCACTGTGCCGTACACCAGCACGGGGGCGAGCACGGCCACGGGGAGCATCTGGCTCACCCTGAAGCGCACGGCCGACACCACGATCCGCGACTCCGGGCTCGTGGAGATCGCCATCGCGCGGCGCGACTCGCTGCTCATCGCGAGCGACCTGAATCCGGGCGAATCGGTGGAGCCGGAGCAGTGCGTGACGGCCGCCGTGGGAGAGGGGCTGGCCATGGAGTGCGGCGACGTGCGGACCGCCCACGCGGTGCCGGGGGTCCGCACCTTGGGCGTCACGCGGGCGCCGGTGCTGCTTTACAACAGCCGGCAGGCGCACCCGTGGCCGGTGGTGCGGGCCGACCTCACCCTGCCCGACGCGCGCATTCCAGACTCGGTGGTGCTGGTCTTGAAGGACAGCAGCGGCAACGCGATCAACGGGGCCCGGGGCACGTGGGCCGGGAGCCAGTGGCGGGCCCGGAGCACGCGGCGCGTGGCGGTGAGCTTTGACGGGGTGGCGTGGCCGAGCGGAATCCACCGGTACACGCTGGACGGGACGCGGTGGTACAGTGGCAGTCCGGAGCTGGTGTCGGTCACCGGCTCGCAT
>JANLSF010000538.1:0-2883 GCA_031362285.1 Gemmatimonadota bacterium
CCCGTCTGGCCGTAGCCGAGGTTCAGGCCCCAGCCGGCGTCCTTGCGGAGAATGACGTTGATGACGCCGGCGATGGCATCCGAGCCGTATTGCGCGGAGGCGCCGTCGCGCAGGACCTCGATGCGCTCGATCATGGACGAGGGGATGGCGTTGAAGTCGGTCGAGACCGAGCCGCGGCCGATGGAGCCGTTGAGGTTGACGAGCGCGCTGGTGTGGCGGCGCTTGCCGTTGATCAGCACCAGCGTCTGGTCGGGCGCGAGGCCGCGCAGCGTGGCGGGACGGATGTGGTCCGTGCCGTCGGTCAGGGACGGGCGCGGGAAGTTGAACGAAGGGATGTTGGCCTGCAGCATCTGGCTGGTCTCGAGGTAACCGCCCTGCTTCATCTCGGTGCCGCTGATCACGTCGATCGGCACGGGAGACTGGGTCACGGTGCGGTCATTGAACCGGGAGCCGGTGGCAATGAACTTTTCCAGCTGGACGACGGGTTCGGGGGCCGCGGTCGTCTGGCCGATTGTCGTGGTGGCGGTCAACAAGGCGAGGAGCGCAGCAGCGCCCGCCCGCCGCAGGCTCGTCGTGGACGAAACCCGGGTAGCAGTGTTTACGGTATTCATACGGTATAAGTTGGGCCGGCCTGACAAACAGACCGGTAGGTGCGGCAAAAGATAGGTAAAACCGCGATTACAACAAGTCTTTATCCTGCCCCCCGATTTACGACTTGAGACGCCTCGCGGGCTGGAAATCATGCGGGAATGCGCCTCACCCCTCGCCTTGTTTCCGTGTTGCTCACCCTTTGCCTGCTGGCCGCGCCGCTGCGCCTGCCCGCCCAACGTGCCGCCGTCGAGGCGGAGCACGGCATGGTCGTCTCCGTGCATGAACTCGCCACCCAGGCCGGGGTCGAGATATTGAAAAAGGGCGGCAACGCCGTGGACGCGGCTGTCGCGACCGCCTTCACGCTGGGCGTCGTCTATCCCTGGGCCGGCCCGCTCGGTGGCGGCGGCTTCATGCTGATCCATCTCGCGGACGGCCGCGACGTGGCCATCGACTACCGCGAGCGCGCGCCGGCCGCGGCCACGCGCGACATGTATCTCGACCGCGACGGCAACGTGCTGAAGGGTCCCGGCTCGTCGACCTTCGGCTGGCGCGCGAGCGGCGTGCCCGGCGACGTGGCGGGCTGGGCGCTGGCGCTGGAGAAATACGGCTCGCACAAGCTCTCCTGGGCCGAGCTGATCGAGCCGGCCCGCCGCCTCGCGGCGGAGGGCCATGTCATCACGCAGTTCACGGCGGGCCGCTTCCGCACGCAGGCCGAAAAGCTCGGCGCGTTTCCCGACACCAAGAAAATCTACCTTAACGGCGGCGCACTGTGGCGCACCGGCGATCTCTGGCGCCAGCCCGAGCTCGCGGCGACGCTCGAGCGCCTCCAGAAAAACGGCCCGCGCGAATTCTACGAGGGCGAGACCGCCCGCCGCATCGCGGACGCGATGGCCCAGAACGGCGGCCTGATCACGCGTGCCG
This sequence comes from Gemmatimonadota bacterium, assembly GCA_031362285.1. GTDB lineage: Bacteria > Gemmatimonadota > Gemmatimonadetes > Gemmatimonadales > Gemmatimonadaceae > JACPPC01. The sequence goes on from JANLSF010000538.1 coordinate 1,513, forward strand.
ACCTGGCGGCCTACCAGGCGACCGAGCGCACGCCGTATCGCACCACTTACCGCGGCCACGAGGTCGTCACGATGCCGCCGCCGAGTTCGAGCGGCATCGCGCTGCTCCAGATGCTGGGCATGGTCGAGCCCTTCGACGTGACGGCGCTCGGGCAGGATTCCGCGGCGAAATACCACCTGTTCATCGAGGTGATGCGCCGCGCCTACCGCGACCGCGCCGAATACCTCGGTGACCCGGACTTCGTGAAGATCCCGGTGGCCGGCCTGCTCGACCGCGCCTACCTCGCGGGCCTGATGAAGAGCTTCGACCCGGACAAGGCCACGCTTTCCGCCGGCCTCGCGCCCGGCCACCCGGCCGGCATCGAGCCCGCGCCGGCCAAGAGCGCGTCGCTGGATGCCGGCGCCCACTTCGAGTCGACCGAGACAACCCACTTCTCGATCGTCGTTGCCGCCGGCAACGCCGTGGCCAACACCTTTACGCTGAACGGCGGCTTTGGCTCCGGTGTCACGATCCCCGGCACGGGGTTCCTCATGAACAATGAAATGGACGACTTCACCACGAAGCCCGGGGCGCCCAACCAGTTCCGCCTCATCCAGGGCGAGGCCAACGCCATCGCGCCCGGCAAGCGCCCGCTGTCGTCCATGACGCCGACCTTCGTGCTCAAGGACGGGAAGATCTTCCTCGTCACGGGCGCCCCCGGCGGCTCCACGATCACCACCGCCATCTTCCAGGTCATCACCAACGTCATTGATTTCGGCCTGCCGGTGGCGAACGCCGTCGAGGCGGCCCGCCTCCACCACCAATGGATGCCCGACGTCGTGAACTACGACCCCTTCGGCCTGAGCGTCGACACCATGGCGGCGCTCCGCGCGAAGGGCCACCAGCTGGAGCAACGCAATTTCTTCGGCGCCCAGCGCTATGCGTCGGTCATCGAGCGCTACCCCAACGACACGATGACGATCATGATCGATCCCGCCACGAACCTCCGGCTGGGGGCCGCCGACTCGCGCAAGCCCGACAGCAAGGCCGTCGGCTACTGAGCCTCACTCGTTGCGGAGGGCCACGACTGGATTCACTCGCAGGGCGATGCCCTCGACGATGCTGAACATCGCGGTGTTGACCCCGATGCCGAGCGCAAGCGTGAGAATCGTGACAAGGGCAAAGCCCGGAACGCGCCGGCGGCGACGCGATCCAATCCCTCAGAGCGGCGACAGGCCCACGATCAACCCGATGACCGCGCCATAGGCCACGTGTCCCGCGAAGTGGCTCAGTCCGACCATCAGGTCGGCCTCCTTGAATTCCTCCAAGGGGTGCTGGTCGGCCACAACCCCGACCAGCATCATGCTGACCAGCAAGCCATGCAACAGACCC
>JANLSF010000559.1:0-4914 GCA_031362285.1 Gemmatimonadota bacterium
CCTGCGCAGTTCGCGCCTCACCACGCGCGAACTCTCGCGGCTCGCGGACCAGTTGGCGGGAGAGCAGGCCGCGACCGGCGCCCGGCTCGTGATCAATGACCGCGTCGACCTGGCCGCCGCCGCGCTGGCGTGGGGCGTCCAGCTGACCTCCCGCTCCATCCGCGTGTCCGATGCGCGCCGGGTGGCCCCGGCGCTGGCCATCGGCGCCAGCGTGCACACCGTCACCGACGCCTCGGTGGCCGAGCGCGAGGGTGCGGCGTGGGTGGTGGCGGGCCACGTGTACGACACACCGTCGCACCGGGGGGTGGCGGGGCGCGGGGAGGAGTTCGTGCGCGAGGTGGTGGCGCGCGTGGCGCTGCCGGTGGTCGCCATCGGCGGCATCACCCCGGAGCGCGTGGGGGACATGGTGGCCGCGGGCGCCCGTGGCGTGGCGGCCATCCGCGGGGCGTGGCGCGACGATGCCGCCACTGCTGCACAGGCGTGCCTGGACTATCTTTCCGCGTATGACGCCGCCTTCCGTCGCCTCGGCGGCGATCGCCCTGACCGTCAACGGTGAGCCCCGCACGCTCCCGCCGGGCACGACCATCGCCGCGCTCCTCGCCAGCCATGACCTCGACCCGCGCCTCGTCGTGGTCGAGCGCAACGGCACGATCGAGCGCGATCGCGACGCCTTCGCCGTTCATGCCCTGGCCGACGGGGACGTGATCGAACTGGTCCACTTTGTCGGAGGAGGGTGACCCATGGCCACCGCCACGATCCCGCACCTCGACACGCCGCTCGTCATCGGGGAGCGGACGTTCACGTCGCGCCTGATGGTGGGCACGGGCAAGTACAGCTCCAATGCGCAGATGATCGCGGCCATCGACGCGTCGGGCGCCGAAGTCGTGACCGTGGCCGTGCGCCGCGTGGACCTGGACCGCAGCAAGGAAGAGGGGGTGCTGCACCACCTCGATCCCTCGCGCTACTTCCTGCTCGCCAACACGGCCGGCTGCTACAACGTCACCGATGCGCTGCGCTACGCGCGCCTGGGCCGCGCCGCCGGCTTCAACGAGTGGGTGAAGCTCGAGGTCATCGGTGACCAGCAGACGCTCTACCCCGACACGACCGGCCTGATCGAGGCGACGAAGGTGCTGGCCGGCGAGGGGTTCAAGGTCATGGCCTACACCAACGACGACCTGATCGCCGCGCTTCGCCTCGAGGATGCCGGCGCGGTGTGCGTCATGCCGCTCGCGTCGCCCATCGGCAGCGGGCTCGGGCTGCTCAACCCCATGGCCATCCGCACCATCAAGCACCGCCTCTCCGTGCCGGTGCTCGTGGACGCCGGGGTTGGCACCGCGAGCGATGCCTGCGTGACGATGGAACAGGGGGTGGATGGCATCCTCATGAACACGGCCCTCGCCGCGGCGAAGGATCCGGTGCGCATGGCCACCGCCATGCGACTCGCCGTTGAAGCCGGGCGGCTCGCGTACCTGAGCGGCCCCATGGCGCGCCGTGAAGTGGCCGTGCCGTCGTCGCCCACCACGGGCATGCTCGCGTGAGTCCGGCGCCGACCGGGCGCGGCGCGCACGCCGGGTCCCGGGGCGGCCCCCGCGGGAACATCACCGACGCGCGCATGGCCGCCGCCGATGCGCTGGCCGACATGCGTGGCGGCGACCTCCTCGACGTCGCCTTCGACCGCCGCACGCAGGCGCTCGACGCGCGCGACCGCCGCTGGGTGCAGGAGCTCGTGTGGGGCTCGCTGCGGCGCCGCTCCGGGCTCGATGCGATCCTCGACGCCCGCGTGAAGGGGGGCATCGTCCGCCTCGACGACGACGTGGGCGACCTGCTCCGGCTCGGCGCCTACCAACTGCTGTACATGGGCAGCGTGCCGCCGTATGCGGCCATCGCACAGACCGTCGAACTCGTGAAGCAGCGACACGGCCAGGGCGCCGGCGGACTCGCCAACGCCGTGCTGCGACGCATCGACCGGGAGCGCGACGCGCTCGACGTCGCCATTCCCTTGGACCCCATCGACGCGCTCGCGCAGGAACACGGCCATCCGCGCTGGATCGTGGCCCGGTGGGTGGCGCGCTGGGGCGCCGTCGAGACGGCACGCCTCCTCGAGGGGAACAACACGCAGGGACCGATCTTCATACGGCCCTTCGGCATCGTCACCGAGCAGCTCGAGGCCACCCTCGAGGCCGGCGGGGTGACCGCCACCGAAGCCCCGCTCGCGCGCGGCAGTCTCGCCCTCCCCACCGGCGTGGCCCTCACCGAACTCGGCGCCTTCAAGCAGGGGCTCTTCTTCGTGCAGGACCCGGCCGCGACGCTCGTGGCGCAGTACGCCGCCATCGCGCCCGGGAGCGTGGTCGCCGACCTGTGCGCCGCTCCCGGTGGCAAGGCGCTCGAGCTCTCGCGTACGGCCGCGGTGGTCCTCGCCGCCGATCGCGGCCCCACCCGCGTGAAGCGATTGGCCGAGAACGTGCGACGGGTGGACGCGCACAACGTGCATGTCTTCGCGGCCGACGTGCGCGACGCCGCCATTGCGCAGGTGGACGTGGTGCTGCTCGACGTCCCGTGCACGGGCACGGGCACCTTCCGCCGTCATCCCGATGCGCGCTGGCGCCTCAAGATTTCAGACCTCGCCGTGATGGCCGCGGCGCAACGCGCCCTCGTGCGCAGCGCCGCGATGCTGGTCAAGCCGGGCGGGTTGCTCGTGTATTCCACCTGCTCGCTCGAGCCCGAGGAGAACGACAGCCAGGTGGAGAGCTTCCTGGCCGAGCATCCCGGGTGGACGCTGGAACCGCCCCCCGAGGGCGCGGTCCCGGCGGAGGTGCTCGACGCCGGCCGGTTGCGCGTGCTCCCGCATCGGCATGGCGTGGACGGCGCCTTCGCGGCGCGCCTCCGGCGGCGCGCATGACCGACTGGCGCGAGGCTGGCCGGCGCTCACTCCCGTACATCGGGATGCTCGCTGGCGGCTTTGTCGTGGCCTACGCCGCCATGTGGCTGTGGATCGGTCGCGCCGGCGACATCGTCCCCGACGCCAAGGTGCCCAACGTGGTCGGGTTGAAGCGGGCCCAGGCCACGAGTGAACTCGCCGCCGCCGGCTTCACCATTCGCGCCACGGACCTGCAGTACCACCCCACGGCCCCCGAGGGGACGGTGCTGCAGCAGACCCCGCCCGCCGGCACCCGCTCCACGCGCGGCTCGGCCGTGAGCCTTGCCGTGAGCGCCGGGCAACGCCGCGCCACCGTCCCCGATATCGTGGGGAAGAGCGTCGATGGCGCCACCGCTGCCCTGCTGGCCGCGGGCTTCGACGTGGGCGACATCACCGAGCAGCCCGCGGCCAACACGCGCGGCGAAGTCATCTTCTCCACCCCCACCGCGGGGACCACGGTGGTGCTCCCGGCGGCGGTGGCCCTCGTCACCTCGAGCGGATCGAGTGGCGTTCGCGTCCCCGACCTGACCGGCCGCTCCCTCGAGGACGCGAAGGCGGCCCTCGTGGTCGTGGGCCTCGAACTGGGGGTCACGGTGGTCGATTCCGCCTCGGCCCGAGCGCCGGGCACCGTATTGAGCCAAATTCCATCGGCTGGCGACTTCGTCGCCACCGGTTCCGCCGTCTCCCTGACCATTGCCCGCCGCATCCCGTGACCGTCGCCCCGCCCGTTCGCATCGCCCCCTCGCTCCTGTCCGTGGACTTCGCGCGCCTCGGCGACCAGCTCGCCATGTGCGAAGCCGGCGGTGCCGACTGGCTGCACGTGGACGTCATGGATGGCGTCTTCGTCCCGAACCTCACCTTCGGCGCCAAGGTCATCGAGACGTGCAAGCGGCTGACGAAGCTGCCGCTCGACGTGCACCTCATGGTCGTGGAGCCGGAGAAGTACTTCGAGTCATTCGCCAAGGCCGGTGCGAGCGTGCTCACCATCCACAGTGAAGCCGCACCGCACCTGCACCGGCAGGTCGGGCGCATCAAGGAGCTCGGCTGCGCCGCGGGGGTCGTCATCAATCCCGGCACGCCGGTCGAGTCGCTGCGCGAAGTCGCCGCTGACCTCGACCTGCTGCTCATCATGTCGGTGAACCCCGGGTACGGCGGGCAGGCGTTCATCCCGGGCTCCATCGACAAGATCCGTCGCACGCGAAACCTCCTCACCGAAACGGGGAGCCGCGCCGCCCTCGAGGTCGATGGCGGCATCAGCCGCGACACCATCCGCGCCTGCTGGGAAGCGGGCGCCGACACCTTCGTGGCCGGCAACGCGATCTTCTCCGCGGCCGATCCGCAGGCCGAAATCGGCGCGCTGCGCGCCCTCTGCCGGGCCATCGCGTGACGCGGATTGGCCAGTATTTCCTCGGACTGGGCGTGGTGGTTGCCATTGCCGCCTTCGCCTTCGCGTTCAACGTGGGCAGCCGCGGCGACCTGGGGCTCGTGGAACTCGGATCCAAGGCGCCCAACTTCACGGCCGCGGCCCTCGATGCGGCGAAGACCCCGCGCACGCTCGCCGACTACAAGGGCAAGCTGGTGCTCCTCAACATCTGGGCCACCTGGTGCGAGCCGTGCAAGGTGGAAATGCCGAGCATGGAGCGGCTTCACAAGCTCTACGGCGACCAGGGGCTCAAGATCGTGGCCGTGAGCATCGACGCGCCAGGCAAGGAGCGCGACGTGGCCGCCTTCGTGAAGCGGCAGGGCTACACCTTCGAGGTGATCCACGACGCCGAGGGGGAGATCCAGCGCATCTACCAGACCACCGGCGTTCCGGAATCGTTCGTGATCGGCACCGACGGCAAGATCATCCGCAAGGTGATCGGCGCCGAGGACTGGGCGAACGGGGCCAACCGCGCGCTCGTCTCCAAGCTGCTCAACGTGCCGATGGGTGACACGACCTCCTTGCGCGATGCATCGCGCAAGGCCGACACGCTGGTGGGGAGCTTCCAGCGCAC
>JANLSF010000617.1:0-2504 GCA_031362285.1 Gemmatimonadota bacterium
CGCCCATTCGTACGACGCGCGACACGGTGTCGAGTGGCGTGGAGGGCGCGGTGATGACGGCGCTGGCCAAGCTGCCCGCCGATCGGTTCGAGAGCGCGGCGCAGTTCGCCGAGGCGTTGAACGTACGCGGCGACACCGGGGCGCGTGTGGCTGGGGCGCCAAGCGCGGCGAGCACACGCGGCGGACTTCGGTCGCGCGCGGCGCAGGTGGCGATCGCGCTCAATGTGGTGCTGCTCGGCGCGATCGCGGCGCTGTTCCTCAGGCGACCATCAGGACCGGAGACGACGCGCCAGCAGGTCGTGCTCTGGAATACCTCCATCCAGAGCGCGCTTGTCGCCGGTGCGTCGTTCGTCGGCAGGCAAGTGGCGATCTCGCCCGATGGGCGCACGATCGTCTACGCCGACTCGTCCGACGGTTGGAGGCTCATGCGCAAGCGACAGGACGGGACGCACGCGGAGCTGCTGGCGGGCACCAGCGGCGGCATCTCGCCCACGTTCTCGGCTGACGGAAAGTGGGTGGCATTCGCCACGCTGGACGGCAAGCTCAAGAAGGTGGCCACCGAGGGCGGTACGCCGATCGTCCTGGCCGAAGACGTGGCGGGCGACTACCGGGTGCCCGAATGGCTCGACGACGGCACCATCGTGTACGTGACGACGGAGTTCAAGCTGGTTCGCCGCGATCCCTCGGGCAGGGTGTCCACGCGAATTCTGCGCATGCCGAAACGAGGCCTGAACGGAGCCGTGATGTCCATCGCAGGACTGCCGGATTCGCGCGGGTTCCTGTTCGTCGTGTGCACCGGCAACTGCGCCTTCGGCAGCGAGGCGTACTATTACGACTTCGCGGCCGACAGCGCGCGCCGACTCCTCGCCAAGGTGGCGAGCGTGGCCTACGCGCCAACGGGGCAGCTGCTCTTCACGGCGCGTGACGGCGGCCTCTTCGCGGCCGACTTCGACGCGAGCCGCGGGACGTTGACGTCGGAGCCCGTGCCGGTCATTGACGACGTGGCGCCGGGGCGTTTCGCCCTCTCTCGCTCGGGCGTTGCCGTGTATGGACTGGCCACCACCGTCGCGGAGTCCGCCGAACTCGTGTGGGTGGATCGCTCGGGGAGGGCACAGCCGTTCGACAGCGCCTGGAGGGGACGCTTCGAGTATCCGGCCCTGTCTCCCGATGGGCGCACGCTCGCGGTCAGCGTGCGCGACAAGAACGTGGACCTCTGGCTTCGTCGTCCCGATGGCACCCGGCAGAAGCTCAACGCGCCCGGCGCAGCCAACTGGCGCCCAGCTTGGGTGCCCGACGGCCGGTCGCTGACGTTCATTTCCGTCGGTGACCGGGAGAAGGATCCGAACGATGTCACCGTTTTCCGCGTGAGTTCCGCGAGCGACGGCGTCCCCGAGCGCATCATGCGGCTCCGCTCCGGCATCTTCGAGGCCGAGGTCTCGGCCGATACCCAGTGGATCGCCGTGCGGACGGATGAGGAGGTCGGCGCGGGGAACATCTACGCCCGCAAGTTGCATGGCGATTCCACGCTCGTGCCGCTCGTGACCACTCCCGGCAACGACTTCCAGATAAGCCTCTCGCCTGATGGTCGTCGCCTCGCGTACACGATCAGCGAGGCGGGGTTGCAGCAGGTGTACGTTTCGACGTTCCCCGGCATGCAGTCGCGCCAGTTGGTCTCGCGGGGTGGTGGAGGCTCGCCGCGGTGGGCGCGCAGCGGGCGCGAACTCTTCTTCGAGAGCGGCGGCAAGATGATGGCCGCGCCCATCGGCGCGGGTGATGCGCTCGCGGTCGGCGAACCGCGCGCACTATTCTCGATGCAGGGCTACCGAAGCGCGCGCAACCGGCCGCAGTACGACGTGGCACCCGGCGACCAGCGGTTTCTGATGATCAAGGAGCCGCCGCCCCCGCCGGTGCCCGCGGTGGTGCTCGTCGAGCACTGGCTCTCCGAGCTGACGGCGAAGGTGAAGAAGTGAACGCAGCGGCCGTCCGACGCCCCGGCCCGCGTCGTCTCCAGCTTCCAAGTCGTTGTCAGGCTGCGGCTTGCGATAACGGTATTTACGGTTATACTGTATTGCATGAAAACCTCCATTGACGTACCCGACGATCTCTATCGCAAGGTGAAGTCAAAGAGCGCCCTGGAGGGACGCGCGGTCCGGGACGTCGCCATCGCGCTGTTCGCAGACTGGGTCGGCGCATCTGTCGAGGCCTCGTCTGCCAACTCCGGGTCGACGTCGGTCACGTCGTCAACCCGCGAAGGTGCCGCTGATGCCGCCCCTGTCTGGCTCGACCGCTGGGAGGCGCTCGGCGAACAACTCCACCGTGCTTCCGCCGGCTCCGCCGCTTCCGCCGGCTACGTCGCGCAGTTGAACACGGACCGGCGATGATGGTCACGCTCGACGCGTCGGTCTGGCTCGCCGGTCTGGTCCCGGACGAGCCCGCGCACGCGCCGTCGCGGGACGTCATCCGCCGGATCGTCACGTCGGAGGCGGCATGCGCACAGCCCACGC
>JANLSF010000694.1:0-1687 GCA_031362285.1 Gemmatimonadota bacterium
ACCAAGCACGCGGACCTGCCCGCCACGGCGGACGAACAACTGCTCGTCGACATCGACCTGGCCGTGCTGGGTGCCCCGTCGGCTCGCTACGCGGAATACGAGGCGCAGGTCCGCCAGGAGTTCCGGTGGGTGCCGGGCTTCATGTTCCGATCCAGGCGGCGGGCGATGCTGGCCACCTTCCTGGCTCGGCAGCCGCTGTACGGCACCAGGCACTTTCAAGATCGGTTGGAAGTGCAGGCACGCGCCAACCTCCGTGCCGCCATCGGGCGCCTTGGCGGCTGAGCATTCAGCCGCCATCGCCGGACGTCACCCATCGCTCGGGGCAAGCGGGCGGAGGACGTTCTGTCACGGGCGAACGATGGGCGTCCGATTCGATTCCGGACCGTGCGGCGACCCGTACTGGTTTGTGGATCAACGGTGCCCGGGGCCTCGCCACCACCGTCACCTTGACGCGGCGCGACGGAGCGCGGACCTTGGGTCGAGCGCCGCCCCCCACGCACTCGGCCGACTCGTCTTCCTGGCGGCTTCCCAAGGAGCCCCATGACGTGCCCCGCACGAACGGCGTTCGCCTTCGGCCCCTACCTGCTCGGCCCTGCCGCCGCGAAAATCGCGACCCCGAACATGCTGCCGGAGTTGCTCGGCCGTGCGAACGGCACCGCGGACGGATATGCCGGAGACTGCATGCCGACGCCGGATGGTGCGGCACCATGCTCACCCGATCCTCACGCCGCAGCACCTGATGTGGCATGATGGCTACCATCATGGACCGATGAAGCCGGCGCTCACGCCGGTCGGTCATACGGTGTCGGACGACGTTGCCAGCCTTTTCACGTGGGGCATCTGGATGAACACGACGTGAACAGTACGCGGATCATGAGCCCGCGAATTCCCCGATCGCACTGCGCAGCCGAACCCGCCTTCACCAGAAATCACCATGTCAATCGACCGTCGTCGTTTTCTCGGATCGGCCGCGCTCGGCGCGGGATCGCTCGCCCTCGCCTGCGCGCCGGGGTCGAAGGCCCAGGCCGCCGCGTCAGCGCCCGCAGGAGGCGACCTGCCCGAGGTGATTCGCTCCCTCAAGCCGATGACCGCCGGCGTGGTCCCGATCACGGTGGCCGAGCGCAAGGAGCGGATTGCCAAGGCCCAGCGGTTGATGGCCGAGCAGAAGATCGATGCGATCTTCATGGAGGGCGGCACCAGTTGCTTCTATTACACCGGCATGCGGTGGGGACAGAGCGAGCGCACTTTCGGCGTCGTCATTCCGGCCAACGGCGCGCTTGCCTACGTCTGCCCCGGCTTCGAGGAATCGCGGGCCCGCGAACTCCTCAACCCCGCCTTCGGCAACGAGGTCCGGGTCTGGGAGGAGGACGAGAGCCCGTACGCGCTGATCGCGGGGATCGTCAAGGATCGTGGCGTCAGGCACCATCGCATCGGCATCGAGGAACGGGTGCGCTTCTTCGTCGCCGAAGGGCTCCGGAAGGCCGCCGTGGGGATGGAGATCGTCGATGCCACCCCCGTCACGGCCGGTTGCCGGATGTTCAAGACCAAGGCGGAGATCGCCCTGATGCAGCGCGCCAACGACGTCACGATCGAAGCCTACCGGGCCGGCCTCACGACGCTGCGCGAGGGGATGCCGCAGGGCGAGCTGGCCGGCAACATCATGGCGGCCTTCACCGCGCTCGGGTTC
>JANLSF010000724.1:0-5138 GCA_031362285.1 Gemmatimonadota bacterium
CTCCGCCGCGTCAACCGGCGTGTTGGCGAACGACTCGAGCACGGTCTCCATGGCGAGGCGCACGGAGTCGATGGACTGCTCCTTGCGGGTCTGCGCGAAGGCGACGAGCACGCCGGGCTCCCGGAATTGCCAGGCGAAGGCACCGGTGCTGCTGCCGATCTTCGGATCCACGACGGCCTTGTAGAGGCGGCCGGTCACGTCGGTCCCGAGCATCGTGCCGAGCAGGTCGAGGGCGGCAAAGTCGGGGTGCGTACCGGACGGAATGTGGTACGTGTACATCACCAGCTTCACGTCGCCGGTCCGGCGCAGGTTGATGATCCGCTCGCCATCCTGCACCGGCTCCTCGGTGTAGGTGGTGAAGAGCATGTTCCCCTTGTCGAGCGAGCGCACGGGCCGCGCGATGCGGCCGAACTTCTCGGCGATCAGCGTCTTCGCCCGGGCCTCGTCGTACTGCCCGGCGAGGACAAGCATCGCGTTGTCGGGCTGGTAGTGCTTCCGGTAGAACGCCTGCAGGCGGTCAATCGGCACCCCTTCGATGTCGGCCTTGTTGCCGATCGTGCTCTTGCCGTAGTTGTGCCACTCGTACGACGCGGCGAGGGAGCGCTGGAGGAGCATGCGGAACGGTGAGTTCTCGCCCGCCTCGAACTCGTTGCGCACCACGGTGAACTCGGTCTTGAGGTCCTCCCCGCTCACGAACGAGTTCACGAACCGGTCGGCTTCCCAGTCGATGGCCCACTCGAGGTTGGCGGCGGAGGTCGGCACGACCTCGTAGTAATTCGTGCGATCCACCCACGTGGTGCCATTCCACTGGGCGCCGCGGTCGTTCATCTCCTTGACCGGGCTCTTGTGACGCGACGAGCCCTTGAAGAGCAGGTGCTCGAGCAGGTGCGCCATGCCCGTCTCCCCGTAGCCTTCGTGCCGGGAGCCGACGAAGATCGTGAGGTTGAGCGTGAACGTCGGCTTGGTGGCGTCGGGGACGAGGAGCACCCGGAGGCCGTTGGGCAGCGTGTACTCGGTGATCCCCTCGACGGTGGCACCCCGCTTGAGCGTGGGCGCGGCGGCCGTGGGCGTGGCGGGCTTCTGGGCGGCGGCCGCGGACGCGGCGAGGGTCGCGGCCGAGAGCGCGACCACGAGGCGAACGATGCGGGTATCCATGGAGTCGGGACTCTCTCGGTGTGGGCGGTATCACCTTCGACAGGGCGTCCCGTACAATCGTTGCCGCAGCCACGCGGCGCAACGCTGAAGACGCGCGGGTTACCCCGGTCGGGCGGCTTCCAGGTCGAGGCGCCTGACCTCGCGCCCGAGCAGGCGCCGGATCCGGGCGAGGTGCAGGATCGACACGGTGCCGAGCCCCGCCACGAAGCCCCACCAGAGCCCGTTGACGCCCCAACCACGCCAGACCCCGAGGACGACGCTGAGGGGGAGCCCGATCACCCAGAAGCCGGTGAGGGTGAGCAGCATGGGGACCCGGGTGTCGCCGGCCCCACGGAGCACGCTCGAGGTGACCGCCTGCGTCCCGTCGAACACCTGGAACAGCCCGGCAATGGGAATGACACCCGAGGCGACCGCGATCACGGCCGCGTCGGTCGTGTACCCCCGGGCGAGGGCGCCTGGCACCGTGAGGAAGACGATGGCGGCCAACGCCATGAAGCCGACCCCGACCGCCAGCCCGGCGACGGTCTCGCGGCGTGCGGCCTCGCCGTCGCCTCGCCCGATGGCGCGTCCGACCATCACCCCGGTGGCGGCGGCCACCCCCACGGGCACCTGGAAGGTCAGCGAGGCCAGGTTCAGCGCCACCTCGTGGCCCGCCATGGGCGCCGTGCCCATCTGCCCCGCCAGCACGGTGACGACGCCGAAGGCGTTGAACTCGAAAAAGAAGGCGAACCCGATCGGGAGCCCGAGCAGGGCGAGTCGCTTGAGGGGCTCGAGCTGGAACGACGCCGGGTCCCATGGGCGGACCGCCGGCCCGAGGGTGCGCCATCCGGCCGCCAGCGCGGCCGCGAGCATGATCCACCGGGCGACCGAGGTGGAGATCGCCGAGCCGACGACCCCGGCCGCGGGCGCCCCCCAGTGGCCGAAGATGAACATCCAGTTGAGCAGCGCGTTGGCCACGTTGCCCACGAGCATGCCGATCAGGATGGGCTTCGCGTCGTGCGAGGCCTGCCAGAAGCTCTTGCCGGCCGCAAACAGGAAGAAGGGGAGCAGTCCCGGAATGCTCCATCGCGCATACGCGCCCGCCAGCGGGACGACGTCGGCCGGTTGGTCGAGCAGCGGGAGGATCCACGGGATCGGCCAGAGCACGAGCGTCATGACCAGCGTCACGATGCCGGCCAGGACCACGCCGCGCTGCATGCCGCGCGCCACGGCCCCATGATCCCGGGCGCCGAGCCCCTGCGAGATGACCGGGTCGATGGCCATCACCAGCCCGAAGCCGATCGTGCTCACGAACCAGAAGCAGACGTTGCCGAGGGCGCCGGCCGCGAGCGCCGCCCCGCTCACCCGACCCAGCATCAGGCTGTCGACCACGCCCATGAGCATGAGGCCGACGTTCACGACCACCAACGGGGTCGCGATGCGGGCCATTTCGCGCAGTTCGTCGCGCGTGGGGCGGAGCGTGCGCGCTACTCCCACTCGATGGTCGCTGGCGGCTTCGAGCTCACGTCGTACACCACGCGGTTGATGCCCTTCACCTCGTTGATGATCCGGTTCGAGATGCGCGCCAGCACGTCGGGCGGGAACGGGTACCAGTCGGCGGTCATGCCGTCGGTGCTGGTCACCGCGCGCAGCGCGATCACGTGGTCGTACGTGCGTCCATCGCCCATCACGCCCACGCTGCGCACGGGCAGGAACACCGCGAACGCCTGCCAGATGTCGTTGTAGAGCCCGGCCGCACGGATCTCCTCGAGGTAGATCGCGTCGGCATGGCGCAGGGTGTCGCAGACGGTGCGGTCGAGGGCGCCGAGCACGCGGATGGCGAGTCCGGGACCGGGGAACGGGTGGCGGCCCACCATCTCCTCGGGCAGGCCGAGCTCGCGGCCGACGTTCCGCACCTCGTCCTTGAACAGTTCGCGCAACGGCTCGATGAGCGTGAACTTCATGCCCGGCTTGAGCCCGCCCACGTTGTGGTGGGTCTTGATCGTCGCGCTGGGGCCGCCCTTGACGCTCACCGACTCGATCACGTCGGGATAGAGCGTGCCCTGCACGAGGAAGGCGGCATCCTTCCCCGCCTCCGCCGCGGCATCCTCGAAGACGTCGATGAAGGTGTGCCCGATGCGGCGGCGCTTCTCCTCCGGATCGTCGATGCCGGCCAGCGCATTCATGAAACGGTCCTCGGCCCGGACGGTCACGAGCTGCACGCCGAGGTGCGCCTTGAACGTGCGCTCGACCTGCTCGCGCTCGTGCAGGCGCAGCAGGCCGGTGTCGACGAAGATGCACGTCAGCTGGTCGCCGATCGCGCGGTGCACCAGCGCGGCCGCCACGCTCGAGTCGACGCCCCCCGAGAGCCCGCAGATCACGTGCTTGTCGCCCACCAGGGCGCGCACCTTCGCGATCTCGTGCTCGACGAACGAGCCGGGGGTCCAGTCGGGGGACGCGTGGCAGACGTCGAAGAGGAAGTTGCCGATGATGTCGGCGCCGCGAACCGTGTGTGCCACCTCGGCGTGGAACTGGATGGCGTGGATCGGCCTCGTCGGGTGGCGGAAGCCGGCCATGACCCCCCGGCTCGCGGCGGTGACGAGGTAGCCGGGAGGCGCCTGGTCCACATGGTCGCCGTGGCTCATCCAGACCTGCGTCTTCTCGCCCACCTGAAAGCCACCAAACACGCCCGCGGCTTCCTGCACCTCGATCTCGGCGCGGCCGTACTCGCGACCGCCACCGGCGGCCACGCGACCACCCAGGGCGCTGGCCATCCACTGCATGCCGTAGCACACGCCGAGGATCGGTGCGACGTCGACGATGGCCGGGTCGAAGCTCGGCGCCCCGTCGTCGGTCACCGAGTTGGGGCCGCCGGAGAGGATGATGCCGGTCGGCTTCCAGTCCCGGATCCACTGGAGCGACCGCGTGTACGGGTGGATCTCGGAGTAGACGCGCGCCTCGCGCACGCGTCGCGCGATGAGTTGGGTGAACTGCGACCCGCAATCGAGGATGAGGATCCGCGAACTCATCGCTTCCAGTCCGAGGCCGGGAGCTGGATGAACTCCACCTGCTTCGTGTCGAGATCGAGCAGCGCCGCGGTCGGGGAACCGTAGAGCCACCCGCAGCCCTCGCCGGGACAGATCATGAGCGCCCCGTCGCGCTCCTTCATCTCGGTCTTGTGCTTGTTGCCGTGCACCACGAACTCGTGGCCGCCGATGGAGTTCTCGGTGGCGTCGGCCACCTCGTGCACCAGCAGGATCCGCGACCCGCCCACATCGAAGGAGTGCGGGGATTCCCACAGCTCGAAGCCCATGCCCCGCTGGGCGATGGCGCGGATCCCCTCGTGATCGCCGTCGTTGCGGCCGAACACCCCGAGCAGGGGCATGCCGGCCTCGATGAACGGGAGGAGGGCGAAGGGGGCGCAGAAGTCGCCTGCGTGCAGCACCATGGTGGCGCCGCCGGCCTGCATCAGGCGCAGCAGCTCGGCCACCGCGTCGATGCGGTCATGGGTGTCGGCGATCAGTCCTACCTTCATGCGGGGCTGCTCCAGTCAGGGACGGCTCGCTCGCCGCGCACGAGGTCCTCGTGGCGTTCGCGGGCCCGGATCACGCCCCAGCGCGCGCCATCCACCAGGACTTCGGCGGCGCGCGGCCGGGCGTTGTAATTCGACGACATGACGAACCCGTACGCGCCGGTGGTATGCACCGCCAGCAGGCCTCCAGGCACCACGGGGGCCATCACGCGATCGCGCGCGAGGAAGTCGCCGCTCTCGCACACGGGGCCCACGACGTCCGTCGCGAGCGCGCCGGGGGTGTCGTCGACCGGCTCGATGCGGTGGTGCGCGCCGTACAGCGCGGGGCGCACGAGGTCTTTCATGCCGGCGTCGACGATCAGGTAATCCCGCCCCTCGCTTCCCTTCAGGTACAGGAGGCGGGTCAGCAACACGCCCGTCTCGGCCACGTGGAAGCGTCCCGGCTCGATGGCGATCGTGCACCCCGTGGCGG
>JANLSF010000729.1:0-5614 GCA_031362285.1 Gemmatimonadota bacterium
GTTACCGATAAGAACCGATGCGCAGCACAATGCACGGCCGTGCTTAGTTCCACATGTTGTAATATTGATTTAGGAAATGTAATTGTAGTTGACAATACGAACTGTACACCATGCAACAACTCCACGCTCAGCTCCGCGATCAACGTGGGACTGCTGCACCCCATGGAAGTGGTGCGGCGCGCCGAACGCGCCTATCACGACGGGACCGCGCTGATGCCGAGCGTGGAAGGGTTCATCCGGCAGATCCTCGGTTGGCGGGAGTACGTGCGCGGCGTCTACTGGCGCCTCATGCCGGGCCTCCGCACCGCCAACGCCCTCGGCGCCGATCGCACCCTGCCACTCTGGTACTGGGCCCCCGACGGTGAGGGCGGCTATCCGGGTGCCGGCACCCACGCGCCCTGTCGCATGGCCTGCCTGGCCGACACGGTCCGCAGCGTGCGTGACCACGGCCGCGTGCACCATATCGCGAGGCTCATGGTGCAGGGGAACATCGCCACCCTGCTGGGCGTCGCCCCCGCGGCACTCTCGCGCTGGTTCTGGGCCGCCTTCACCGACGCCTACGAATGGGTGGAACTCCCCAACGTCGTGGGCATGGCCACGTGGGGCGACGGTGGGGTGATGGCATCCAAGCCGTACGTGTCGAGTGGGGCGTACATCAACCGGATGAGCAACTATTGTTCTAGTTGCTCGTACGACGTGAAGCAGCGGAGCGGCGCCAACGCCTGCCCGGTGAATGTGCTGTATTGGGACTTCCTCGCCAGGCATCGCGAGCGGTTCGTCAACCACCCGCGCATGGCCATGATGATCCGGAACCTCGACCGGATCCCCGCGGGCGAGCTGGTACAACTTCGGCGCGACGCGACCGCCGTGCGCGACCAGGTGCCGTGGGAGGCGGAGGGGCCGTTCTTCATCGAGGCACCCGCCGCACCGTAGGCCGCACGTACGACGGGCCGGCTCCCCGTGGGGAACCGGCCCGCGCACGCACCACCGCCACTACTTGATGCGCTTCCCCGTCAGCGGACCCGACGTCCCCCCGAGTTCCCAATTCCCGGTGAACGTCTCACCCGTGAACACCAGGTTGATCGTCGCCGCGCCGTTCGGCGTGTCGAGCACCACCTTCATCGTCTGCCCTTCCACCGTCACGCTGCTCGCGGGCAGTTCAGGGGTGATGTCGGAGCTCATCTTGCCGGCGTAGCTCCCGGCGGCACCGGTCACGGTGAGGTTCCCCTTCATGGGGCTGCCGTTGACTTCGGTGTTGAATTCGAACTGCCCCACCGGGTTGAGCGCCGCCGGCTTGGCCGGCGCCATGGCGACCGGAGCGGGAGCGGCTGCCGGCGGGGTACCCGCAGCGCAGGCGCCGAGCGTGACGGCGGCGAGGATGAGAACAAGACGTGGCATGATCGGAAACAACCTCAAGATGGTGGGATGAGCGCGAGCGGGAGGCGTCACACGATACCGCGGGGCCGGACGCCGGGAAAGTGCGCACTGACACAGGCCCATACGAGGCGGTAATTTGATTAGTTCCGCGACACCCAGTCCGGGGCCTTCGGGGCCCACGGCGCCCGTCGGGTCGGCGCGACACTCTTCCTTCTTCGGCCCCCCGTGACCGCTTTCATACCTGACCGTCTCGCGGGCCTCCCGGACGTCGCCCGCAACCTCTCGTGGAGCTGGCACCGCGAAGCCCGCGTGGTCTTTCGCTCGATCGACGAGCGGCTCTGGCACGGCGTCCGCCACAACCCGCTCCGATTCCTCGCCGAGGTGCCGCAGGAACGGCTCAATGCCGCCGCCCGCGACACGCGCATCACGGCGCTGTACGACAAGATGATGGCCTGGTTCCGCCATGAACAATCGGGTGCCGGGACCTGGTTCGCCGCGCAGTGGCCCGAGCACAAGACCAAGCCGGTGGCCTACTTCTGTGCCGAGTTCGGGCTGCACAGTTCGGTGCCGATCTACTCGGGTGGCCTTGGCGTGCTGGCCGGCGATCATTGCAAGGCGGCCTCCGACCTCGGTGTCCCCCTCGTCGGCGTCGGCATCCTGTATCGCAACGGGTACTTCGACCAGCGCATCAACGTCGAGGGGCGGCAGCAGGACACCGACGTGCGCTTCGACCTGTCGCTCACGCCGATCACCCCGCTCCCCGGCCCGGCCGGCGTGCCGTACCTCGCCACCGTGCGCACCTTCGGACGCGACGTGCACATCCGCGCCTGGCGCCTCGACGCGGGGCGCGTGCCGATCTACCTCCTCGACACCGACCTCGAGGAGAACCACGTCGACGATCGTCCGCTGCTCTCCAAGCTGTACGCCGGCGGACCCGCGCTCCGCCTGCGCCAGGAGTGGCTGCTCGGCGTGGGCGGCGTGCGGGTCCTCCGCGCGCTCGGCATCGAACCGCACGCGTGGCACGCCAACGAGGGGCACGCGGCCTTCATGCTCGTGGAGCGGGTGCGTGAGTACGTGGCCGCGGGGGTCCCCTACGCCGAGGCGGTCGCCACGGTGCGGTCGAACTCCACCTTCACCACGCACACCCCCGTACCCGCCGGGCACGACCAGTTCGGACCCGACCAGGTGGAGGCGTGCGCCGGGCCGGTGTGGGAGGACATGGGAATCACGAAGGAGGCGTTCCTCGCCGTCGGTCACCATCCGGTCATCGATCACCAGACCTTCCACATGACCGCGACGGCCATCCGCCTGTCGCGCCGGGTCAATGGCGTCTCGCGGCGGCATGGGGTGGTCACGCGGGAACTGTGGGCAACGCTCTGGCCCGGGCGTGAGGCGGCGCGGGTGCCGATCGGGCATGTCACCAACGGCGTGCACCTCGCCACCTGGATGTCGAACGCGGTCATGCAGGTGGTGGACCGCTCGCTGGGAGCCGACTGGGGGCTGCGGCTCGACGATCCGCTCACCTGGGACCGGATCCTCGAGGCCGACGACAGCGCGCTCTGGTCCGCGCACCGATCGCTCAAGGACATCCTCCTCAACCTGATCCGCGAGGATACCCGGCGGGCCTTCGTGGCGCGCTCGCTCGAGGCCCCGCAGATCGTGGGCGCCGGCGTGATGCTCGATCCCAATGTGCTCACCATCGGCTTCGCGCGGCGCTTCGCCACGTACAAGCGGGCCTCGCTCATCTTCAGCGACGCCGAACGGCTGCGCACGCTGCTCACCGATACGCAGCGGCCGGTGCAGATCGTCTTTGCCGGCAAGGCGCATCCGGCGGACAATCCGGGCAAGGACGTCCTCCAGCAGGTCTACCAGTTCACCCGCGACCCGAAGTTCGAGGGGCGCGTGGCGTTCGTGGAGGACTACGACATGCACCTCGCCCACCTGCTCGTGCAGGGCGTGGACCTCTGGATGAACCTCCCCAAGGTGCCCATGGAAGCGTCGGGCACGAGCGGCATGAAGGCCGGCCTGAACGGCGTCCCACAACTCTCCACCATCGACGGCTGGTGGGAGGAGGCGTACGACGGCAGCAACGGCTGGGCCATTGGCGAGGCCGGCGTGGTGGACGACGACGACGCCACGGCCGATCGGCTGTACACCCTGCTCGAGACCGAGGTCGTGCCGCGCTTCTACCTGCGTGACGAAGCCGGCATTCCGCATGAGTGGCTCAAGACGATGAAGCAGGCCATGCGCATTGCGGGCGGCAGCTTCACGGCGCGCCGCATGGTCGAGGAGTACGCCCGGGACTACTACGTCCCCGCCATGATGGGCACCGGCGCGGCGGACGACCCGCCGACCGCATGAGCGCCCGCAAGCCTGGTGGCGCACGCCGTGGCTCCGCGCGGCCCGTCGCGGTCCGCGGGAAGGCCAGCGGGCTCGTCCCGGCGGCGAGCCCGCTCATGGTCCACGCGCGTGCCGTGACGATCGTGCACGTGAGCGCCGAGGTGTCGCCCTGGGCGCGCGTCGGGGAGTTGGGCGACACGGTGGCCGGACTCGCCGCCGCGCAGGCGGCGACCGGGCGACCGGTGATCGTCGTCGCGCCGGCGCACCACGCCGTGATGGAGAGCCATCCCGAGTTGGTACCGGTGGGCGAACCGTTCGACGTGGCCGTGGGGGACCGGCACGTCCTCGTGTCGTTGCTCGGCGAGGTGAGTCCCGAGCCGCTCCGCCCGTGGCTCCTCTTCGTGGATCACCGTCCGTCGTTCGACCGCGACGGCGTGTACGCCGACGCCAATGGTCCCTATCCGGACAATGCCGAGCGCTTCGCGCTGTTCGCGCATGCCGCCCTCGCCGCCGTGCGGCGGCTCGTGGCCGGACCGGTCGTCGTGCATGCCCACGACTGGCACGCGGCCCTGGTCCCGGTGATCCTGCAGCTCGCGCCGCGAGCGCCGGACGTCGCGAGCGTGCTCACCATCCACGATGCGGCCTTCCAGGGGCACGTGGGGGTGGAACGCCTGGGTGCGCTCGGCGTGAATGGCCGCTGCTACACGCCGGCGGGACTCGAGTGGTACGGCCGCGTGAACCTCCTCAAGGGCGGCATCGCCTTCGCCGACCAGGTGGTGGTCACCAGCCCGGCGCACGCGGCCGAGTTGTGCACCAGCGCCGGCGGCTTCGGCCTCGACGGGATCTTCCGGTGGCGCCAGACGGCGCTCTTTGGCATCCGGAACGGACTCGATGCGACGCGGTGGAACCCGGCCACAGACACGCTCATCACCACGCGGTTCGGGCCCGGCACGGTGGGCGACCGCGCGAAGAACAAGCAGGCGCTGCAGCGTTCCGCCAAGCTGCCCGTGCGGGCGCGGACGCCGGTGGTGCTGCTCCCCGCGCCCCTCACCCTCCGCACCGGCGCGTCACTCGCCCTCGCGAGCGCCCTGCTCCGCAGCGGCGATGCGCAGCTCGTGATCGGTGCCAGTGGCGAGCACGCGCTCGTCGATGAGGCGAGGGCGCTGTCCGGGGAGTTTCCCGATCGCGTGGCCCTGCTGCCCCTGTGGGACGATCGCATGGAGCGCCGGGCGCTGGCCGGGGCCGACCTCGTGCTCGCGCCGTCGCGGCACGAACCGAGCGGCCTGCTGGCGTCCCGCGCGCTGCGCTACGGCGCGGTGGTGGTGCTCCGCGCCACGGGCGCGCACGGCGACCTGGCCGACAGCGATGCGCTGTTCCGGTTCCAGTCGTTCGACGGTGCCTCCCTCGATCGGGCGCTCGGTACGGCGCTCGACGCGTTTTCCGACAAGGCGACGTGGGCGGCTCGCGTGAAGGCTGCGCTGTCGGTCCCGGTCGGATGGGGCGATGCCGTGTCCGCGTACGACGCTCGCTATCTCGCCGCCCTCGCTCCCGGAGCCGTCGCATGACGCCCCCCACCGTCGACTTCGTGCTGGTGCTGCACAGCCACCTGCCCTACGTGCTCAACCACGGACGGTGGCCGCATGGCAGCGATTGGCTCTGCGAGGCCGCCCTCGACACCTACCTCCCGCTCGTGCGCGCCCTCGACGCGCTCGCGGCCGACGGCGTGGACGCACCGGTCACGCTCGGCATCACGCCGATCCTCGCGTCGCAGCTGGCGCACCCCACGTTCGGCAAGGAGCTCGACGCCTACCTCGCGCAACGCCTCGATGCCTGCATCGAGTGCGAAGGCGCCCTGCCGGGCACGGCCGATGCGCACCTCATCGACATCACCCGGTGG
>JANLSF010000758.1:0-1985 GCA_031362285.1 Gemmatimonadota bacterium
AGATCGTGGGAGAGATCCGCGACGAGTATGACGACGCGGAGCCCGAGGTCCGGAGCGAAGGCGGTCGCCTCTTCTGGGTGCCGGGCCGGCTGTCCCTCGATGACTTGAGCGCCCTGACCGGGCATCGCTGGGATCGCCTCGACGTGGCGACCATTGGCGGGCTCGTGCTCGAGGCGCTGGGGCGCCTGCCCACCCCCGGCGAGGCGTTCGATCTCGAGGGGTTTCACGTGGTCGTCGAGCAGGTGCGACGGCGTGCCGTGGCGCGCGTGCACCTCGAGCGCCTGGTGGCCGAGCCCGATGACGATGATGCGACGGCGGGCACCGCGTGACGCCGCTCCTCCTCTTCGGGGCGCTCCTGCTCGTGGCGGGCGTCAACGCCGCGCTCGGCGCCTACGCGACCGCGAGCCGGATCTGGCTGCGCTACCGGGGAGATGGTGACGGGCTCGGAGCCCGGGTTGCGACGCACGTGCTCGAGGAGCCGCATCGCGTGACCCTCGCGGCGGGCGCGGCGGTCTCGGCCGCGGCGTTCACCACGGGCGCGCTGGTGGCCGACCTCGGCGATGCGGCGTACCTCGAGTGCGGCACCGTCGGGTGTGTACCCTCGCCGTGGGAGGTGCCTGTCCGCGTCCTGCTCTGGGCGGTGGTCTTCGTCCTCGTCGGGCAGTTGCTCCCGCGGGCCATCGGCCGCCGGTGGCCCACGGCGCTGGCGCTGCTCACGGCGCCGCTCATGGCCGCGCTGATCGACCTGGCGCGGCCGGTGCGGTGGCTCGTGACGCCCCTGGTGTCGCCGCTCAAGCGGCGCCGAGCGGGACGGCTGAGTGATGACGACGAACTGGCAGCCGTGCTGCGCGAGGGGGAACTGGAGGGGGTCGGCCGAAAGGACGAACTGGCGCTCATCTCGGGGGTGGTGCAGTTCGCCGACACGACGGTGGGTGAGGTGATGACGTCGCGCGCGGACATCTTCGGGATCGACGCCGCGATGGCGCCCGCCGAGGCCGCGACGCGCATTGCGGGAGCGGCGTACAGCCGCGTGCCCGTGTACCGCGACACGCTCGATGACGTCACCGGCATGATCCTGGCCTTCGACGTGCTGAAGGGAGACGGCGCCTCCCTCCCGGCGCTGCGCCCCGTGGCGGAGGCCACCGTGGGCGAGCGGTGCAAGGTGCTGTTGTCCCGGATGCTGCGGTCGCGCCGCCATTTCTGCGTCGTGCGCGACGGCGACGGCGCCGTGGCCGGCATCGTGACCCTCGAGGACCTCATCGAGGAACTGGTGGGTGACATCCGCGACGAACACGACGAGCCGCCGGCGCGCCCGGGCGGGGCGTCGGGCGACTAACTTCACGACTGTATGACCCTCCCGGCCGCGCCGACCTCCCCCGCACCCGCGCTTGCGCGCCTGATGGCCGACTTCGAGGCGGGTCGCGCCGCGGCCCTCGCGCGCGCCGTCTCGATCGTCGAGAACCACCGCACCGGCTTCGACCTGCTGCTGGCGCACTTGCATCCGAAGATGGGACGCGCGCGCCGCATCGGCATCACGGGGCCCCCCGGTGCCGGCAAGAGCACCCTCACGACCCTCCTCGCGAAGCACCTGCGTGCGCGCGGGCGCACGGTCGGCATCCTGTGCGTCGATCCGACGTCGCCGTTCACCGGTGGCGCGCTGCTCGGTGACCGGATCCGCATGGAGCAGGTGGCGCTCGACCCTGGCGTCTTCATCCGCTCGATGGCCACGCGCGGGTCGCTCGGCGGGCTCGCCGCCGCGGCGCGCGAGGCCGCCGACGTGCTCGACGCCTTCGGCTTCGACTACGTGCTCATGGAGACCGTGGGCGTGGGGCAGAGCGAGCTCGACATCGCCCGGACCGCCGACACGACGCTCGTGGTGCTCGTGCCCGAGAGCGGCGACTCGATCCAGACCCTCAAGGCCGGCCTCATGGAGATCGCCGACCTCTACGCGGTCAACAAGGCCGACCGGCCCGGTGCGGACCGGT
>JANLSF010000779.1:0-3839 GCA_031362285.1 Gemmatimonadota bacterium
CCACGCCACGTCGCCCACCTGCGTGACGACCGGCAGGTGGTCGATGAAGTACACGCTCGGATCGAGTTCGATCAGCTTCCACCGGCCCAGCGCGAGCGACCCCAGCAGCCCGCCCGCGAGGCCGAGCCCGGTGCCCACGAACCCGATGAAGATCCCCTGCCACACGAAGACCCGGCGAATCGAGCGCGCCGGCAGTCCCATCGCCTTGAGGATCCCGATCTCGCGCGTCTTGTCCGAGACCACCATCGTCAACGTGCTCACGATGTTCGCGGCCGCCACGAACACGATCAGCAGCAGGATGACGCCCATCCCGAGCTTCTCGAGCTTGAGCGCCTGGAACAGCGAACGGTTCTGCTCCTGCCAGTCCACCGTGCGAAACGGAAAGCCGAGCGCGAGCGAGAGTTGCTCGGCCACCGCGCTGGCGCGCCACCGGTCCGTCGTCTTCACCTCGATCCCCGTCACCGCCTCACCGAGGCTCGCGAACTCCTGCGCGGACGCGAGCGACATGTACACGTACGCATTGTCGTACTCGTACATCCCGGTGTTGAAGATCCCGGTCACCTCCACCGGAAACACCCCCGGCACGACGTTGCCCGTCACCGCATTCATGCGCGCCCCGGCGAACGACACCAGCCGCACCGTATCGCCCGGGAAGGCGTTCAACCGGAGCGCCAGCAGCCGCCCCAGCACCACGCCCCGCCCCTTCCCGTCGCTGGACTTGAAGGCGAAGTCGCCCGACGTCGCGTGCCGACGGATCGTCGTCACTTCCGCCGCCCCGGGCGCCGCCGGTTCGATGCCGTACACGTAGGCCCCCTCGGCGTAGTCGTGCCCGGCCGTGATCCCGCCCTGCGTGATCACGAACGGGGCCGCCGCCACCACGCCATCGACGCGCTTCACCTTGGCGAGCGTCTCGCGCCAATCCTTGACCTTCAGGTCCTCGCCGTACGTGAGCACGCGCACGTCGGGCGACCCGACGAGGATCTTCTCGCGCAGGTCCGTCTGCAGCCCGTTCATCACGCCCATGATGATGATCAGCGCGCTCACCCCCACCACCACGCCGCCGATGGCGATCACGCTGATGAACGACAGCAGCCGCGACCCCCGGCGGCTGCGCAGGTAGCGCCACGCGATGTGCAGCTCGAGGCGGGTCATCGACACCGGCTACTCCGGGCGCATCGTCGGGAAGAGGATCGCGTCGCGGATGTGCGCGGTCCCCGTGAGGTACATGAACAGGCGATCGATGCCGATCCCGACGCCACCGGCCGGTGGCATGCCGTACTCCATCGCCCGCAGGTAGTCCTCGTCCACGCTGCTTGCCTCCTCGTCGCCGGCGGCCTTGAGCGCGGCCATCGCCTCGAAGCGCTGCCGCTGGTCCACGGGATCATTGAGCTCGCTGAACGCATTCGCCAGCTCCTTGCCCTTGGCGAAGAGCTCGAACCGCTCCGTCATCCCCGGCAGCGTGCGGTGCGGCTTGGCGAACGGCGAGAGCTCCTGCGGGTAGTCCACGACGAAGGTCGGACGGTCGATCGTGCGCTCGACATGGTGCTGGAACAGCTCGTCGAGCAGCTTGGGACGCGACAGCGTCCCCACGGCCGCCACCCCCGCGCGCTCGGCGGCCAGGCGCAGCTCGTCCACCGTCAGGGCCGTCACGTCGGGCACCCGCAGGCCGAGCGAGAGCGCCGGCATCCACGAGAGCCGCGGGAAGTCACCCTCCAGCTCGGGGATGAAGCGCGCCTCCGCCGTCGCCCGTTCCCCGGCCGGCCAGCGCGCCGGGTCGAGCTCGGCATCCACCGCCGTCCACGCGGCGCGCATCAGCGCCTGCACGCGCGCCATCATGACCTCGTAGTCGGCGTACGCCTCGTAGAACTCGAGCATCGTGAACTCGGGATTGTGCGTGCGATCAATTCCCTCGTTCCGGAAGTCGTGCCCGATCTCGTACACGCGGTCCATGCCGCCCACGATCAGCCGCTTCAGGTAGAGCTCGTCGGCAATGCGCAGGAAGAGCGGCAGGTCGAGCGCGTTGTGGTGGGTCGCGAACGGCTTCGCGGCCGCGCCCCCATACAGCGCCTGCAGCACCGGCGTCTCCACCTCGAGGTAGCCGAGATCGTCGAGCGTGCGCCGGATCGCCGAGATCATGCGCGTCCGCGCGCGGAAGTGCCGCCGGACCTCCGGATGCACCGCGAGGTCGACATAGCGCTGGCGGGAACGCTGTTCGCCGTCGGCAAACCCCGAGTGGCGGACCAGTCGCCCGTCCACCACCTCTTCCTTCGCGTACGGCAACGGGCGCAACGACTTGGCCAGCAGCTCCACCGACCGCGCCTGCACCGTCTGCTCCCCCAGCCGCGTGCGGATCAACCCCCCACGGACGCCGACCACGTCGCCCAGGTCGAGCAGCTCGATCATGGGCCACGCCTCGCCCAGCTCGTCCTTGCGGAAGTACACCTGCATCCGCCCCGTCTCGTCGGCGAGGTGCGCGAACATCGTCTTGCCGTGGCCGCGCTTCGAGATGAGCCGCCCGGCGATCGAGGCACGCTCGTCCGATGCCTGCCCGGCCTCGACGCCCGCGCTCCGCGCGAGGGCGTCGGTGACGGTGCCGCGCCCCTCGAACCGGTACGCGAACGCCGGCACCCCCAGCGCCGCGAGCTTGTCGAGCTTCTCCCGGCGGTCGCGCAGGACCTGCGTGAGGTCCGCGCCGTCGGCGGCGGGGGCGTGGTCGGCCTTCGCGTCGTCCGGCGCGGGGCCGGGGTCGTCCGGGCGGGTCGTCACGTCGTGGCCTCCGCGCCTTGCTTGAGGTACGCCTCGATGAACGGATCGATGGCGCCGTCCATCACCTTCTGCACGTCGGTGAGCTTGAGCTCGGTGCGATGATCGTTGACCATCGTGTAGGGCTGGAACACGTAGGAGCGGATCTGGCTGCCGAACGAGACGTCGGCCTTGGTCGCATCGAGCGCCGCCTTGGCCGCAGCCTGCTTCGCCGCCTCGAGGTTGTACAGGCGGCTCTTGAGGATCTTCATCGCCGTCGCCTTGTTCTTGTGCTGCGACCGCTCCTGCTGGCACGCCACCACCAGTCCCGAGGGAATGTGGGTGAGTCGCACCGCCGAGCTGGTCTTGTTGACGTGCTGGCCCCCCGCCCCCGAGGCGCGGAAGACGTCCATCTTGATGTCCTCGTCGCGCACTTCGATGTTGATCTCGTCGTTCACGACCGGATACACGAACACCGACGCAAAACTCGTGTGCCGGCGCGCCTGCGAGTCGAACGGCGAGATGCGCACCAGCCGGTGCACCCCCGTCTCGGCGCGGATGAAGCCGAACGCGTACGCGCCCCGGATCTCCAGCACCGCGCCCTTGATCCCGGCCTCCTCGCCCTCCGAGAGGTCGAGGATGTCCACCGCGTACCCGCGACGCTCGGCCCACCGCGTGTACATCCGCATCAGCATCTGGGCCCAGTCCTGCGCCTCGGTGCCACCGGCCCCGGCCGAGATCTCCACCTGGGCATCCCGGTGGTCGTCGGGCCCGCGCAGCAGGGACTTGAGCTGGAAGTCGGCGACGTCGGAGACGAGCGACGCGATCTCGCGCCCGAGTTCCGCCTCCATCCCGTCGTCGGGATCGGACCGCAGCATCTCGTCGAGCTCGAGCGCCCCGGTCACGCGACCCGACATCCGCTCGAAGGGGTCGACCCATCCCTTGAGCTCCTTGACCTCCTGCACCAGCGGCTGCGCCTGCTCCTGGTTGCTCCAGAAGCTGGCGTCGGCCATCCGCGTCTCGAGCTCCGTCAGTCGCGCGCGCTTGGCATCGAGGTCAAAGGTACCTCCGCACGTCGGCGAGTCGTTCCTCGAGCC
>JANLSF010000787.1:0-1645 GCA_031362285.1 Gemmatimonadota bacterium
GTGGGGTATGGCTGGATGACCGACGCTCGTGCCCGCCACGCTTCTACCGGATCCACGCCGATGACCCTTCCCCGCTTCCTCCGCCTGCCGATCGCGGCGCTCGCCCTCGCGGCCTGCGCGGGCGACGCCAGCTCGATCCTCACGGCGAGTCCGACCGGCAGCTCGCTGCGGGTCACGGTGGCCCGCCCCAACGTGACGCTCGTCAACACCACGCCCAACGTGGTGCGGTACTACCTCATCAGCACGAACATCATGCCGCTCATCCTCCTGGCGCCGTGCGACACCACCTGTCCCGCGATCCAGCCGGGCGCGACCGTGACGGTGCCCTACACCGGCATCATGGGATACACCCCGGCCGACACCGAGGCGCAATTGACCTGGTGGCAGTTCGGCCCCACGCCGGCCATTCGCATCGACAGTACCGTGCAATCGCTGCGGGTCCCCCTCAACTGACCTTGGGCGGCGCCTTCGATCCCGCCGTCGTCGGTCGCGCCCGCACGGGTGACCGGCAAGCCTTCGCGACACTCGTGGAGGCGTACTACCCGCGCGCCCTCCGCTTCGCCGCCCAGATGCTCGGCGACGCGCAGGACGCCGAGGAAGCGGTGCAGGACAGCTGGATCCGGGTGCACGACGCCCTGCCACGATTCGTGGACGGCGCGCCGTTCGACCCCTGGTTCTTCCGGATCCTCGCCAACCGGTGCCGCACCGCGATGGCCAAGCGCCAGCGCTACCGGGCCGTGGTGGAGGATCGGGAGGTTCCGCTCGACGCGGCCACGCCGGCCGCGGTGCACGACGACTGGTCGACCGAGGTGCAGCGGGCGCTCACGCACCTGCCGGCCGAACAACGCGAGGCGTTCCTGCTTCGGCACGTGGAAGACCTGAGCTACGACGACATCGCGGCCGCAACGGGCGTCGGCCTGTCGGCGGTGCGCATGCGGGTGAAGCGGGCCTGTGACGCCCTGAGACTCCTGCTCGACGAGGTGACGCACCATGGCGGATGACCGCGACGAACTGATTGAACGGATGCGCACCGCGCTCGTGCCGCTGCCCCAGGTGGCGCCGGCGTCGATCGCGCGCGTGCTCTCGGCCACGGCGGGGCGGCTGCCGCGTGAGCGCTCCGCCTGGGAACGCGTGAGCGAGTGGTTCGCCGCACCGACGGTGTCGCTGGCGGGCCTTGGCGCCGTGGCGGCCACGGCGCTGGTGCTCGGCTTCGTGGCCCGCGGCGTGGTGGCGCCCCGCGGCACGGAGCTCGCGAGCACGCCGCCTGCTGCGTTGTCGCGTCCACTCGGTGCGAACCCCGATGCCGACGAGCCGGTGACCGGTGCGGCGCCCGCGCTCGCCGTGGGCGCCTCCACGGCCCGTGTTGCCGTGCAGTTCGTGCTCTCCGATTCCACGGCCACGTCGGTGTCGGTGATCGGCGACTTCAACGGCTGGCAGCCCGCGGTCGCGCCCATGCACCGCGTCGAACGCGCGCAGGCGTGGAGCGCCGTGGTGCTGGTGCCGCCGGGACGCCACCAGTATGCCTTCCTCGTGAACGGCACGCGCTGGGTGGCCGATCCGCGTGCCCCGCGCGCCGACGATGCCGACTTCGGGAAGCCCGGGTCGGTGCTGATGGTGCAGGCACCATGAGCCTCGCGCGTGGCGT
>JANLSF010000831.1:0-10277 GCA_031362285.1 Gemmatimonadota bacterium
TGCTGGAAACCGCCGCCGACCGGATCGCGCGGG
Source organism: Gemmatimonadota bacterium (assembly GCA_031362285.1). GTDB lineage: Bacteria > Gemmatimonadota > Gemmatimonadetes > Gemmatimonadales > Gemmatimonadaceae > JACPPC01. The sequence goes on from JANLSF010000831.1 coordinate 34, forward strand.
CCAACACCATTGAATTGGTGCGGCTCCTCGGCAGCAGCGACCGGCTGGTGCAGCTGGAAGCCATCCGTCGCTCCGGGGCGCTCAAGACGGCCGCCGCGGTGACGCCCATGGGGAAGCTCCTCACCGACGGCGACCCGGAGACCCGCGGCGCCTGCGTGACCGCGCTCGCCGAGATCGGGTCGGCCGGCGCCCTGCAGCTGCTCGAGCGGGCGCTGACCGACGGGGATCGCGGCGTGCGGGTGAGTGCCGCGCGATCGGTGACGACGCTGAAGTACCGGACGGCGTTCCAGCGACTCGACGGGATCGTGAAGGGCAAGGAGCTCCGCGACCGGGACAAGACCGAGATGATGGCGTTCTTCGAGGCCTACGGCGCCACGGGTGGCGACCTCGCCGTGCCGGCCCTCGACGGGCTGCTCAACGGCAAGGGCTTCCTCGGCCGGCGGGAGGACGCCGAAGTGCGCGTCTGCGCGGCCACGGGCCTGGGCCGCATCGGCACGCCCAAGGCACAGGAATCGCTGCGCAAGTCCGTCGATGACAAGGACGTGGTCGTGCGCAACGCCGTCAACCGGGCGCTGCGCGCCGAGGCGCGATGAGCGGCGCGCCGACGCCGCGATCGTCGGCCGCGCTGCGCGGCGGCGACCCTCGCGCCTCGCAGTTGATGCAGGCCATCACCGAGGGTGGGGAGGGGGGCGACATCAAGCGGCTGGGCCGCCTGTACGTGCTCGCGTTCTTCCAGGCCATGCGCAGCGTGAAGCTGTATCCGGTGGAGAATGCGGCCGTGCAGAAGGCGGTGCTCGACCTCGCGGCCGTGACGACCGAGATCCTGCGCGTCGCGCAGGAGATCGACCTGCGGCTCTCGGGCGACGCGCTGTTCATGAACGGCTCGCAACTCCGCCTCGAGGCCGACAACTTCGCGGCGTTCAAGGGGGTCAACAACCAGCTGCGCGCCTGCGGCATCGGGGAACTCCACCTCGAGGCGCCGCCGCTGCCGCGCGACTACATCGTCCTCCTCTCCACGCTGCAGCTCGAGGGGCAGGGCCCACGGGAGCCGGAGCAGCGGATCGACTGGGTCCTCGGCCGCCTCGTCGACGCCGACGTGCGGATCTTCCTGCTGGCCCCGCCGAGCGAGTCGAGCGATGAGCGACGCAGCAAGGCCGAGGCGAAGGAGGCCGCGAAGCGGGTCTACGCGCAGGGCATCGCGGTCACGAAGGACGTGGTGAACTCGATCCGCATGGGGCGGGCCTCGGGCCTCAAGCGGGTCAAGCGCGTGGTGCAGACGATCGTCGACCAGATCCTGGCCGACGAGACGTCGCTGGTGGGCCTGACCACGATCCGGGACTACGACGAGTACACGTTCGTGCACTCCCTCAACGTCTGCATCTTCTCGGTGGCCCTCGGCCGGCGCCTGCAGCTGGACAAGCTGCAACTGTACGACCTCGGCATGGCGGCGCTGTTCCATGACATCGGGAAGGCGCGCATCGACATCGACGTCCTGAACAAGTCGGACAAGCTGGCCGAGGAGGAGTGGCGCCTGCTCACGACGCACACGTGGCGCGGGCTCCTCACCCTGCTGCAGTTCAAGTCGGTCGCCGACATGCCGTACCGCTCGATGGTGGTGGCCTACGAGCACCACATGCGGTACGACAAGACCGGCTACCCCCGGACCATCCGCGAGCGGGACCTCTCGATCTTCAGCAAGATCGTCGCCATCGCCGACGGCTTCGACGCCGCCACGACGCAGCGCGCCTACGCCAATCCCGTGGCCCCGGCCATCGTGCTGCAGGAGATGCGCGACAACCCCAAGCGCGGCATGGATCCGATGCTCGTCAAGGCCTTCGTGGCCATGCTCGGCGTCTATCCCGTGGGCACCCTCGTCATGCTCGACACCTTCGAGCTCGCGGTGGTGCAGTCGGCGAACGCGGATCCGGAACTGGCGTCGCGTCCCGCGGTCCTGCTCGTGAGCGACGCGAACGGCAACGTGCTGTACCCGGGTGTCGAGATCGCCCTCTCCGAGCGCGATGCGAACGGCACCTTCCCCCGCACGATCATCAAGACGGAGAATCCGGAGCGCTATGGCATCCGCATCGGTGACTATTTCCGCTGATGCCCTGACCGCGCGCTTCGCCGAGCTCCGAAGCCGCCGCCGCACAGCCCTCGTCTGCTACCTCACCGCCGGGCATCCTGATCCGGCGACGTCGCTCGCGCTGCTGCGCGGCGTGGCGGAGGCGGGCGCCGACGTGATCGAGCTCGGGGTGCCGTTCTCGGACCCGCTGGCCGATGGCCCGGTGATTCAGGGCAGCTCACAGCAGGCGCTCGACCAGGGCATGACGCTCGAGGGCGTGCTCGCGCTCGCGGCGGAGGCGCGCGTGGACGTGCCGCTGGTGCTGTTCACGTACCTGAACCCGCTCCTCGCGGCCGGCCCCGGCGTGCTCGAGCGCGCGGCGACGGCGGGCATCAGCGGCCTGCTCGTCACCGACCTGCCCGTCGGCGCCGACCCCGAGCGCGAGGCCTGGATCGGCCGGGGGCCGCTGGCCTTCGTGCGGTTGGTGGCGCCCACCACCCCGCCGGAGCGCATGGCCGAGATCGCGCGGCATGGCCGTGGCTTCGTGTACCTGATCAGTCGCCTCGGCGTGACCGGCGCGAGCGACACGATCGCCCCCGGACTCCCCGCGACGATTGCCGCGCTCACCGCCGCGTCGGCGCTCCCCGTGTGCGTCGGCTTCGGCATCGCGACGCCGGCCCAGGCGCGCGCCGTGGGTCGTCTGGCCGATGGCGTGGTCGTCGGCAGCGCCCTCGTGGCCGCCGCGGGCCGTTCCGTGGACGAGGCCGTCGCCCTCGTCCGCGCGCTGCGGGCCGCCCTGGACGACGCCTGACCATGGGACGCCTCCTGGCCTGGTATCCCAACGCGGTGACGATCGGCGGCGTGCTGCTCCTCGTGGCCGCGCTGGTCACGTCGTCGCACTGGAGCATCGAGGTGGGCTACGGGACGCTGCTCGTCTTCTTCGCGTCCCTCGCCCTGCGCGCCTTCCAGATTCCCACCACGAAGTACTCGGCGCTCAACCTGCTCTCCATGGTGGCCGTGGGCGGCACGTTGGTGATCGGCGCGAGCGGCACCGCGCTCGCGCTCTTCGGGGGCGTGCTGCTCAGCGATCGACTGATCCTCGGCAAGCCGAACCGTCCGTCGCTGGTCAACGCGGGGCGCGAGGTCATCGCGCTGTACGCGGCCTACGGGTTCTTCGCGGCGATCGCGGCCGCCACCGGCATCGTGCGCTTCACCGGCCTCTCGCCGGAGTCGCTCCCCGCCTTCGCCCTGTTCTGCTTCGCGCACTTCCTCATCAGTCGCGCGCTCCTCTACTTCACCCTCGTCGCGCGCGACAAGCTGTTCCCGGAGGAGGTCTCGCTCATCCTCCGGTACGAAGTCATCACGTTCGGGGCGGGATCGGCCGCGGTCACCATCGCCCTCGTGACGATCCAGACGGTCGGCTGGCTGGGGGCGCTCATCGTCGCCCTCGTGCTGGGGTTCGCGGGGCTCCTGCTCAAGCGCATTCTCGAGGAGTCGATCGCGGCCGAGGAGCTCAACAAGATCCTCGCGATGGAGCTGGTGGTGGCGTCCGACGCCACGCTGGAGGAGGCGTTCTCGCGGATCGAGGGACTCGCCCGGAGGCTCGTCGACTGGACCGCCCTGCGCGTGTGGCGGGTGAGCGGGGAGCAGTTCACCCTCCTGTACGAGAGCGGGTCCGGAACGCTCGGCATGGGGCGCTTGGATCCGGAGGTGGGACGCGAGTTGCGGCGCATGGCGCTCGAGTCGGCCACGCCGATCGCGGTGCAGGATGCGCGCAAGGACCCCCGCGTGCGCATTCGCCCGCCGAACGTGCGGTCGATCGCGATGGCGGCCCTGCGCTTCGGCGACCGGAACGTGGGGATGCTCGAGCTCGAGCACATCAAGCCCTCGATGTATCGCGACAAGGAACTCGACCTCGTGCGGCGGTTCAGCACCCAACTCGCCACCACGCTGCACATCCACGACCTGCGGCAACCGCTGCTCGACGCGGTGGAGCGGCTCGGCCGGCAGATCACCACGCTGGCGGAGTCGGCGCGGACCCTGCGCGCCGGGGGCGAGACCGTGGCGCGCACCGTGGGGGAGATCACGCGCGCGATCGGCGAGGAGGGCGAGCAGTTGCTGCACGCGCTCGACGTCACGCGCGACATGGCGAGCGCCACGGACAATGTCGTGCGCGAGGGCAGCTTCGCCGCGTCGGCCGCCGTGCGCGCGCGCGAGTCGGCCCTCGAGCATCGCGACACGATCGGCATCGCCCTCGAGCGCCTCGTGGGCGCCAAGGGATTCATCGGCGAGAGCGCCGTGCACATCCACGCGCTCACCGGCGCCACGCAGAAGGTCACCGACTTCATCGGCGACATCCGCGAGCTCGCCGACCAGACCAACCTGCTCGCCCTCAACGCGGCCATCGAGGCGGCCCGCGCGGGAGAGCAGGGGCAGGGCTTCGCGGTGGTGGCCGACGAGGTGCGCAAGCTCGCCAGCGCCAGTGCCCGCGCGGCGGCGCAGGTGGGCGAGCTCGTCTACGAATTCACGGAACAGACGCGGACCGTGGCGCGCCAGATGGAACGCGGCGAGCACATGGTGCGCGACGTCGAGACGCTCGCCGCCTCGGCCAACGAGGCGCTGGTCGGCATCCTCGAGTCCACCGCGTCGAGCGCCGAGGGGGTGCAGCGGATTGCCCTCACCTCGCGCGCCCAGGAGGAGCAGTTTGCCCGGCTCCGCGACCGGGTGGCGCGGATCACGGAGATCGCGCGTCGCAACAAGGACAGCGCCGACACCGTGGCCGATGGCGCGCGCGCGCAGGCGCAGGCGATGCGCGAGATGGAGGGGGCCACGCAGGAGTTGCGCGACGTGTCGCACACGCTCGAGGACCTCGCGCGGCGCATCACCGAGGCCCAGTGACCGGCATGCCACTTCCCGAGCAGGGCCCGAGCGCGCCGCCGGTGGTGCTGCCCGAATGGGCGGTGGTCTCGGACCGGCGACGCGCCCACATCGAGCGCGTGACGCACCTGCTCGACGGCTGGGCGCGCGCGCTTGGCCTCGACGCGGCCGAGGCGCAGGCGTGGCATGACGCGGGGCGGTGGCACGACGCGCTCCGCGACTGCGACGAGCCGACGTTGCGCTCGGCCACCGGTGACGCCGTGAGTCCCTTCGGCACCTTGCACGGGCCCGCGGCGGCCTACCGGCTGGCCGCCCTTGGCGAGGCGCGCCAGGCGGTGCTCGACGCGATCCGCTGGCACACCGTGGGGAGCGGCTCGTGGGGGCGCACGGGCAAGGCGCTCTACATGGCCGACTACCTGGAGCCGGGACGGCCCTTTGCGGTGGTGGACCGCGGGTTCCTGGCCCAGCACGTCGTGCTCGACTTCGACGGCGTGTTCCGGCAGGTGGTGCGTCACCGCTTCGAGTGGACGCTGCGGGAGGGGAAGTCGCTGTTCCCCGAGGCGGTGGCGATGTGGAACGCGGTGCGGTGAGCGGAGGCGCTAGGCGCCCGAGGCGACGTCCGCCTTCGCCCGCTTCGCGACGCGCTCCGTCTTGAGCTGGCCGCAGGCCGCGCTGATGTCGATGCCGCGGCTCTTGCGGGTGGCGACTTCGACGCCCGCCTTCCGCAGTTCGCGGGCGAACTTCACGATCTCGTCGCGCGGCGTGGGCTTGAACCCTTGCCCGCCACCCGGGTGCAACGGGATCAGGTTCACGAAGGCGCCGCACTCCTTGGCCAGCTTGGCGAGCTGCAGCGCATGCTCGATCAGGTCATTCACGCCGCCCAGCATCACGTACTCGAAGGTGACGCGCCGCTCGAACGCCTTGGCGGCCTCGATCACGTCGTCGAGGGGGTACTTGGTGTTCACCGGCATCAGGCGCAGCCGCAGGTCCTCCGTCGGCGCGTGAATCGAGATCGCCAGCCGGAACTGCTCCGGTCGCTTGCCCAGCGCCACGATGCCCGGCAGCACGCCGACCGTGGAGATCGTGATGTGACGCGCGCCGATCCCGAATCCCTCCTCCGCGTTCAGCACGGTCAGCACCTTGTCCACCGCCTTCCAGTTCATCATGGGCTCGCCCATGCCCATGAAGACGATGTTCGTGGCGGCGATCGGTCCGTCCGCGAGCATCCGCAGTTCGCGCACCTGGCCCAGGATCTCCTGCACGCCGAGGTTCCGGACGAACCCCATGGCTCCCGTGGCGCAGAAGGCGCACTTGAGCGCGCAGCCGGCCTGCGACGAGATGCAGAGCGTCATCCGGTCGCCGTCGGGGATCGCCACCGTCTCGATGTGCTCGCCGTCGTGCAGGCGGAAGAGGAACTTCTCGGTGCCGTCCACGCTCTTCTGCCGAGTGACGACCTCGAGGCGCGGGAGCGTGAAGTAGTCGCCGAGCTTGGCCCGCAGCTCCTTCGGGAGCGTACTGATGGACTCGAAGCTGGGCTTGGGGTCGGCATACAGGTGGCGGACGACCTGCGCGGCCCGATACGCCGGAACGCCGTGCTCCGTGCACCACGCCTTGAGGCGCTCGAGCGCCTCCGACGGCAGGAGGTCGAGCAGGTTGGTATAGGCGGGCATGGGAGGCGATGCGAGGTTGTGACAGCGACGCCGGCTGCGCGGCAGGGAGGCTCTCGTGCGCGCAACCCCAAGTACGACTTGAGGTTAACTCTAGTCGGTTCGCGGCCCCGCGTCAATCGTCGACGCTACCCCTAAGTCGCTGTCCCGCATAGATTTCCAAGCTTTCGTCGGATCAACAACAGCGCCCCTTCACCCGCCGCCGTGACTGCCAACACCGACCCGCTCGCCACCTCGCTCCGGACCCATCTCTGCGGCGCCCTTCGCGCCGAACACGACGGACAAACGGTGGTACTGGGCGGCTGGGTACATCGGAGCCGAGACCTCGGCGGCATCGTCTTCCTCGACCTGCGCGATCGCGCGGGACTCGTCCAGGTGTCATTCGACCCTCGGCATGCCTCCGCCGAGGCGATCGCGGCCTCGCAGGCGCCGGGACTCGAGAGCGTGGTGATCGTCGAGGGGACGGTGACGGCGCGTCCCATCGAGATGCGGAACGGCGACATGGCCACGGGCGACATCGAGGTGAAGGCGACGTCGATTCGCGTCGTCGGGCCGGCGGTGACCCCGGCGATTCCGGTGGCACGCGGCAAGAACGTGCAGCTGCCGGCCGAGGAGCTGCGCCTCAAGCACCGCCTGCTCGACCTCCGCCGCGCGGAGCTCCAGGCCAACCTGATGCTGCGCCACCGGCTGCTGCAGCGCGCCCGGCGGTGCATGACCGCCCTGGGCTTCTTCGAGATCGAGACCCCGATCCTGACCAAGCCCACCCCGGAGGGCGCGCGCGACTTCCTCGTGCCGAGCCGCGTGCACGCCGGCGAGTTCTACGCGCTGCCGCAGAGTCCGCAGATCTACAAGCAGATGCTCATGGTGGCCGGCTTCGACCGCTACTTCCAGATCGCGCGCTGCTTCCGCGACGAGGACCTGCGCGCCGACCGCCAACTCGAGTTCACGCAGATCGACCTCGAGATGAGCTTCGTCGACCAGCGCGACGTGCAGCGCGTGGTGGAGCAGGTGCTGGTGGAGTTGTGGGCCGAGGCCGGGGAAGCGGTGAACGCCCCGTTCGCGCGCCTCAAGTGGCAGGACGCCATGGAGCGCTACGGCGTGGACAAGCCCGACCTGCGGCACGCCGCGCTCCAGATCCGTGACATGACGGCCCAGGTCGGCGACGACGCGGCGGCGTTCGTGCGCGACGCGATCACGGCCGGCGGACGCGTGCGCGCGCTGCGGCTGGCGAACGCGGCGGACATGTCGCGCAAGGAGATCGACGCGATGGCCGCCGCCGCCAAGGAGGCCCGGGCGGGCGGGCTCATGTGGGCGAAGCGCACCGACGCCGGGTGGGAAGGGCAGGGGGTCAAGGCGATCGGCGCGTCCGCCCTCGAGCAGCTGGGCGCCACGGTGGGCGACCTCGTGCTCGCGGTCGCGGGACCCGACCATGTCACGAGCCCCGCGCTCCACAACGTGCGCATGCTGGCGATCAAGCGGCCGGGGGTCGAGCCCGAGACGAAGCACGCCTTCTGCTGGATCGTGGACTTCCCGCTGTTCGAGCCGGACCCGGAGACCGGTGCACGCGTCTTCGCCCACCACCCGTTCACGTCCCCACATCCCGACGACCGCGCCTTCCTCGAGACCGAACCCGATCGCTGTCGCGCCCTGCACTACGACGCCGTGTACAACGGCAACGAGCTGGGGTCGGGCTCGATTCGCATCATCGATCCCGTGCTGCAGGGCACGGTGTTCAAGCTGCTCGGCATTGCCGAGGACGACCAGCGCACCAGGTTCGGCTTCATGCTCGACGGGCTCGCGGCGGGCGCGCCGCCGCACGGCGGCTTCGCGCTCGGGTTCGACCGGATCGCCATGCTGCTCACGGGGGCGACCTCGCTCCGCGACGTCATCGCGTTTCCGAAGACGACGACGGCGCGCGCCCTGTTCGAGGGCACGCCCACGGTCATCCCTCCGGCCGACCTGAAGGCGCTGCACATTGCACCGATCGCCGACTGATGAGTGACGTCCAGATCACCCATCGGCTCTCGGCGGAGGGCGCCGACCCGCTCACGCTGGCGGGCGTGCACGATTCGAACCTGATCGAACTCACCCGGCAGACGGGCGCGCGCGTGTCGCTGCGAGGCGACGCCATGACGCTGGCGGGTGCCGCCGATGCCGTGGAGCGCGCCGTCCCCGTGGCCCAGCGCATGATCGACGCCGCCAAGCAGCGGCTCACGCTCGACGCCGACGACGTGCTGCGTCTCGCGCTCGAAGTGCAGCGGGACGGCCTCCCCGCCGATGGCGAGGTGCGGATCGTGCTGCCAGGCGTGCGCAAGGTCATCCAGCCCAAGACGCCGGGACAGGCGGCCTACCTGCGCACGATGCAGGAGCAGGACATCGTCATCGGCATCGGCCCCGCGGGCACCGGCAAGACCTACCTCGCCGTGGCCGCCGCCGTCGACGCCCTCTCGCGCCGGCGCGTGCGGCGGATCGTGCTGGCGCGCCCGGCCGTCGAGGCCGGGGAGAACCTCGGCTTCCTGCCCGGCGACCTGCAGGCCAAGGTCGACCCGTACCTCCGCCCGCTCTACGATGCGCTGGAGGACATGATGCCGATGGAGCGGATGCAGAAGGCGCTCGAGACGCGGATGATCGAGATCGCGCCGCTGGCCTACATGCGCGGTCGCACGCTCGGCGACGCCTTCGTGATCCTCGACGAGGCGCAGAACGCCACCGCGCTGCAGATGAAGATGTTCCTCACGCGGCTGGGCCCCAACTCGCGGGCCGTGATCACCGGCGACACGACGCAGATCGACCTCGCGCGGCATGAGGACTCGGGCTTGCTGCAGGTGGAGCGGATCCTCACGGGGATCGAGGGGATCGGCATCCACTACTTCGATGACACCGACGTGGTGCGGCATCGGCTCGTGCGCGACATCATCCGGGCGTACGCCGCCGACGCCGACCGCGACACCACCGGCGGCTGATCCATGGCCGTCGTGGTGGACGTGATGGCGGACGGCGTGCGCGTCGGCGTGGGCCGGGATGTCCTCGCCGACCTGGCGCGGGCGGTGCTGACGGCCGAGCGCGCGCGCGAGGCGCTGGTCTCCATCGCGCTGGTGCGTGATGCCGCGATCGCGCGGATCAATCGCGAGCACCTGCGGCACGCCGGGCCGACCGACGTGATCGCGTTCGCCTTCCGCGACGGTCCGCGCCTCGTGGGCGACATCTACATCGCCCCGGGCGTCGCCCGCCGCAACGCGCGCGCGTACGGGGTGGGGGTGCGCGAGGAACTCGCGCGCCTCGTGGTGCACGGCACGCTGCACGTGCTGGGATGGGACCATCCCTCGGGCGACGCCCGGCTCGCGTCGCCCATGTGGCAGCGGCAGGAGCGCCTGTTGGCGCGACTCTGGCCGCGACGCTCGCGATGACGCCCCTCGTGCTCGCGATCGCCATCATTGCGACGGTGCTGGCGATGCTGAGCGCCATCGCCGACGGAGCGCTGCAGGCGGTGCCGGCCGACGCAGGCCCGACGGCCGCGCCCCGGCTTCGCGCGCTGCTCTCCCGGCGCGAGCCCGTGCAGCGCGCGCTCGTCTTCGCCCGTCGCCTGTTGCAGCTGACGGCGGGCGCCGCCATGGCGGCGCCGCTCGCCCTGGCCGAGC
>JANLSF010000852.1:0-4073 GCA_031362285.1 Gemmatimonadota bacterium
AGGCGAAGTGCGCGTGGACGTCGATCAACGGCTCGGGGCCGCCGAGCGGCACGGTGGACGGCGTCACGGAAGTGCAATCTCGGTCGCCGCGGCGGCAAACGCATCCTCGACCGCGGCGCAACTGGCGTCGTCGTGGGCCAGCGCGGCGAAGTTGTACGGCCCGCGCTTGACGTGCACGCCGCGGCGCACGAGCGCGGCGACCCACCGGCGTTCCAGGCTCGCCTCGTCGAAACGGAGGAAGAAGAACGGGTCGATGCCGTGGGCCGAGACACCGGGAACGCCGGCGGCCGCGAGCGCGCCTTCCGCGGCGCGACGAAGGCGGCGCCCGGTGATCGTGAGCCGCTCGGGCAGGCCCTCGCGCTCGGCGACGTCGAGGACGGCGAGGGCCGCGGCCAGCGCACTCGCCTCGCCAGCGAGCGTGCTCGAGATCCAGGTGCGCGAGGCCGCTTCCATCACCGCGCGCCGCCCGACGATCGCCGAGAGGGGCGCGCCGTTGGCCAGCGCCTTCCCGAAGACCGCCACGTCGGGCACGACGCCCGAGAGGGCCTGCCACCCGCCGGCATGCGTGCGCACCCCCGTCTTGATCTCGTCAAAGATCAGCACCGCGCCATGCTGCGTCGCGAGCGTCCGCGCGCGCGCGAGCCACCCGGGCGGCGGGGCGTGCTCGACCACCGGCTCGAGGAGAATCGCGGCGAGCGCCGGCGCATGCTCGGCGACCGCACCTTCGAGCGCACCAGTGTCGTGCGATGGCACGAAGGTCGCGTCAGCCCGCGAGGCGGGCGACACCCCGGACACGTCGTTCGACCAGTCGAGCCAGCCGAAGTAGCCGCTGGCCACGACGTGCGAACGCCCGGTCACGGTGCGGGCGAGCCGCACCGCCGCCGCCACGCCTTCGGCGCCCGACTTCATGAACCGCACCTGTTCGGCGCAGGGCACGGCGGCGCACAGCCGTTCAGCGAGTTCGGCCTCCAGCGGATGGGCGAGCCCGGCCACTGGTCCGGCCCTTAGTGCCGCGACCATCCGTTCCGTGACCTCCGGATGCGCGTAGCCGAGGGCCACTGCGCCCAGCGCCATCGTGAGGTCGATCAGCTCGCGCCCGTCGGGCAAGGTGACGCGGCATCCCTCGGCACGCACGAAGTGCGTGGGCAGTCCGGCGGTATCGTCTCCCCAGAGGGCCGCAGGGCGCTTGCTCCCCGTGCTGGTGCCGCCCGGAATGCGGTGAGCGGCGTGAGCGCCGTGGGCGCCGCGACGATCGTTCATCCGACCGTCGAGCCCGACTCGGCGGCCTCGCGCCGCGCCGCCTCGGCGCCCTCGCGCCGAGCCAGCATCCGGTTCCGCTCGGTCGAGCGCATGACCTCGATCGACATCGCGCGCAGCAGCTGGATTTCGCGCGAGTCGGGGTTGGCGCGGTAGGTCAGGGAGCGCACCGTGCGCATGACGTAGTCGGAGTTCCGCGTCTTGAAGAAGTTGATCGTCTCGAGCGCCTTCTCGGCGTCCGCGTACAACTGCTCGAACTGCACGCTGGTGGCCGGCGGCGCGTCCTTGCGCGGCGCCTTGAGGACGCGCGTGGCATCGCCGGCGGCGAGGTGCAACTCGTAGAGGCCCACGAGCACGGCCATCGCGAGGTTGAGCGATGCATGCTCCGTCGTGGGGATGTGCACGGTGATCTGCGCGCGGTCGAGCGCCTCCTTGGGCAACCCCCAGTCCTCGCGACCGAACAGGATGGCGACCGGCCCGTGCTCCGCATGGTGCAGCAGGTCGGCGGCGGCCTCGCGCGGCGGGTGCACGATCCACTTGGCCGCCCGCCGCTTCCCGGCGAACGCCGCGACGCGCACGCAGTCGGCCAGCGCCTCCTCGAGCGTGTCGTGGTGGCGAATGCGCGCGACGATGTCGCGCGTGTCATGCGCGATTCCCTCGATGCGGAACGGGTCGTACGCGCACGGGCGCACGAGGCGCAGGTCGTCGACGCCCATGTTCTTCATCGCGCGCACCGTGGCGGCGATGTTGACCGGGTCCTGCGGCTCGAGCAGCACGACCCGCACGCGCGCGAGGAGGCTCTCAGGCATGGGGGGCCACGAATTCGAGGAAGTGCGACACGGGTTGGCGATCGCCGACGAGGTAGGCCCGCTGGCTGCGGGCGCCGCTCAGCACGAGTTGCCCTCGCCGACGCTCCCGGCCGGGGGCAATCTCGTTGACGAGCACGTCGAGGCGAAAGGCGGCGCGCGCGGTGGCGTCGAGCGGCAGCACGACGTCGACGCGCCATCCATGCGGGTCGGCCTGCGTCCGCACGCCCAGCCCGAGGTGCTCCGCCGCCGGCGTCCGGGCGTTCACCCGGGCGCCGCCGGCGCCGTCGGGCACGATGATCCAGCGCGCCTCACCGAGCGCCGCCGTGAACAGGTGCAGCTGCAGGCCGTCGCTGTTGATGTCGGGGGGTTCGTTGTCGAGCGGGTTCTCGACGACGTGCGGCGTGAAGCACGGCGCATCCTTCGTGACCGCCACCGTGAGGCGCAACGCGCGGCCGTCGTCATGCAGGGCGACCGAGGCCGAGGGGCTGCCGGACGCCGCCCAGTCATCCTCCGTCGCTCGCCAGTGCGGGGCCGCGAGCGCGGCCTGCCAGGCAACGCCGCGCTCGAGCGCGATGGGGGCGGATGGTTCGTTCGGCGCGCGGGCCGGCGGCGGCGCCTCCCCGGTCGGGACCGCGAGAGGCGGCGCGGCGAGACCGCCGAGCGCCACCGACGTTGACGCGCCGTCGACGAGACGCTCGACCTCCCAGCCGGACGCCACGCGGGCATGGCGATGCTGACCGTGCGCCCCGAGGTGCACGACGATGCCGCGCGCGTCCTGCGACAGGTCCCGCACGACGTCGCCGATCCAGTCCCACACCACGACGATCGCGCCTTCCCGTCCGTGGGCGCGCACGGCGTGGAAGCGGCGCGTCGCCTCGCCGGGCTCGCCCGGCCCCTCAGCGCGCCAGAGCGAGGCGCCTTCGGGCAGCAGGAGGCGCGCGGTGGCGCGCGCCGTGCCACGCACGGCGTGCAGGACGGGGGTGACCCCGCTGGGCCACGGCGCCGCCTCGATGCGCCGGAGGAAGCCGTACCCCGCATCGGCGTCGGTCGGGAGGGCGAGGTCGGTCCGCTGCCAGTCGAGCGCCGGAGAGACGGTGCCATCGACGTGCAGGGGCAGGTCCACCGTCACGGGACGCTCGGCATGCCAGCGCAGTTCGTCCACGAGGTAGCCGTCGACGACGACCACCGTGCGAGTGAACTGCACGTCGGGCGCGATCCCCTCGACCTCGGCGCTGACCCACGCCGCGTCGCCGCGCTCGTCGAACGCCCGGAGACGGCCGGCGGCGGCTCGCTGCGTCCGCCCATCCACGATCGGCGCGTTGTGCGCGACCGACGATCGGTACCAGGCGAGGTCGTGCGTGGTGTAGCTGCCCGTGCCCATGTCGTCGAGCCAGCGCGTGGCGCCGTCGGCGATCAGCAGGTTGAGCCGATCGGGATGCCCGTGTCCCCCGCCCGTGTGTCCGTAGTCCAGGGCGACGTACACGCGCCCCTGATCGCGTCGCAGGATGGCCAGCCCCTGCGCCGGCAGCAGCACCGACGGCGTGGAGGCCATGGCGTCTGCGTCCGGCAGGACGGCCAGGGCGCACGCGAGCGCCTTCCACCCGAGGTCTGCGCGCGCAAGGTGGACCGGCGGCTCGTTGCGCTCGGCCTCGCCCGTCGAACGCGCGCGGCCCGTGTCCCCCGACGGCACGTCGCCCGCATAGAGCCGGGAGAGCATCGCGCGCACGTCGACATCACCCGGCTCGCGCGCGAGCGCAAGTTCGAAGAGCTCGGCGTAGCGCCACTGGCGCAGCGACACGCGGTGCGGCGCATCGCGACGCGACGGCACCGTGAGGTCGGGCAGTGCGGTGCGGACGAGCACGCGAGCGCCCCGATCGAACCGCGCCACCAACGCGGGATCGAGGCGAAGCTCCGCGGCCTCGGCCAGGTGGATGCCGTACCAGAGGCCGCGCCAGGCGAACTGGTGATAGTTCTCCCCCTCGAACCACGAGCCATCGTCGAGCAGCG
>JANLSF010000864.1:0-1531 GCA_031362285.1 Gemmatimonadota bacterium
CCCCGGGGTTGGGGCGAGGAAACCGGCGATGGTGAAGAAGGCCGTGCCGTAGCCACCGAGCACGGCCACGTACTGCTCCGCGCCCACGCTGAAGCTCACCGGCCCGGAGAGGGTGGCCGCCTGCGTGTCGTACGACCAGAGTTCCTTGCCCGTCTTGTCGTCGAGCGCGAGGAACTTCCCGTCCACCGTCCCCTGGAAGACGAGCCCGCCGGCGCTCGCCATCGTGCCGCCGTTCCATGGTCCGCGCCGCTCGGAGCGCCACACTTCCACCTGCTTCACCGGATCCCACGCGAGCAGGGCGCCGGTGGAGGTGGCGCGCAGGATGGCACGCGTCTTCGGGTCATCGGGCAGCGCCTGCACGTCGGTGGCCGTGTTCCACATGCCGGGCCGCGCGACGAACTTCGCGTCGGGCACGTAGGCGCCCGCCACTTCCTGCGCCGGCAGGTACACGAGCCCCGTTTGCGGGCTGAACGACATGGGGTGCCAGTTGTGCGCGCCGAACCCGCTTGGCCGCACGATGGCCGTGGCACCCACGTAGCGCGCCTCGGCGTTCTCCAACGGACGCCCGGTGACGCTGTCCATGCCGTAGGCCCAACTGATCGGATAACCCTTGGGGGTGTCCTTGGTGCGCGCCATGGGAATGAACGGCTTGGCCGAGATCAGCTTGCCGGTGGCGCGGTCGAGGACGTAGAAGAAGCCGTTCTTGGGCGCCTGCATGGCGACCTTGCGCGGCGCGCCGCCAATCGCGAACTCGGCGAGGATGATCGGCTGCGTGGCGGTGTAGTCCCACGTCTCGCCGGGGGTGGTCTGGTAGTGCCACTTGTAGTGGCCGGTCTTGGCATCGAGGGCGAGAATGGACGAGAGGAACAGGTTGTCGCCGCCGCCCGGTGAGCGCACCTGCCGGTTCCATGGCGAGCCGTTGCCCACCCCCACGATCAGCTGGTCGTAGTCGGCGTCGTAGACGATGGCGTCCCACACGGTGCCGCCGCCGCCCAGCTTGAACCATTCGCCGGTCCAGGTCTTCGTGGCCATCGCCATCACCGAATCGGAGGCGGCGCCGTCGGGCCCGGCCGCGGGATCGCCCGGCACGGTGAAGAAGCGCCACTTCATGTCGCCGGTGTTGGCGTCGTACGCCGACAGGTAGCCGCGCACCCCGTACTCGGCGCCGCCATTGCCGATGTACACCAGCCCGTTCACGGCGCGCGGCGCGCCGGTGATCGTGTACGACTTCCCCTGGTCCACCGTGACCTTCTCCCACACCACCGCGCCGGTCTTCGCGTCGAGGGCCACGAGGCGGCCGTCAATCGTCCCCACGAACAGCTTGCCGTCGTAGGCGGCCACGCCGCGGTTCACCACGTCGCAGCACGCCTTGGAGCCGAACGAGCGATCCACCTTGGGGTCGTAGACCCACAGCTCCTTGCCCGTGGCCGCGTCGAGCGCGTAGACGAGGCTCCACGCCGAGGTGACGTACATGACGCCGTCGATGACGAGCGGGGTGGCCTCGGCGCCGCGCGAGGTGCGCAGCTCGTAG
>JANLSF010000866.1:0-2534 GCA_031362285.1 Gemmatimonadota bacterium
TCGAGGGTGAACGCAGCGTCGTGCGCGGTGACCAAGGGACCGTCGTGCCAGCGCAGGGTCGCCTCGGTGCGGAGGGTGAGCGTCCGTCGGTCGGCCGACCAGCCCCACGCGCGCGCGAAGTACGGTGCGGGTGCGAGCGCCGAGTCGAGGCGCGTGAGCGTGACGAAGAGCGCGAATCGCTGCAGCTGTCGTGACAGGGGATGGACGGTGGCGAGCGGGTTCATCCCCTCGAGGTCGGCGCCCGAGGCGAGCACGATGGTGTCCTGGCGCGGCGCCGGAGCGCAGGCCGCGAGCGTGAAGCCCAGCCCGGCCAACAGTCCCGCCGCGATTGACCGCAGCCGTTCCCGGCACGACATCTATGCCGTGCCTCGCATCCTGTCGCGCGTCGGTGGCGCATTCGTGCTGGTCTGGCTCGTCGTCACGCTCACCTTCGTGCTGGTGCACGCGGCGCCGGGCGACGCCGCCGAACTGCTGGTTCCCGCCGGGGCCACGCCGGCCGATGCCGCCCGACTGCGAGCGGCCCTGGGGCTGGACCAACCCCTCATGGTGCAATATGGCCAGTGGGTCGTACGCGCGGCGACCGGCAATCTCGGCGAGAGTGCGGCACTGGCGCGTCCCGTGGGAGCGGTGCTCGCCGAGGTGCTGCCCGTTTCGCTGGCGCTCGGGTTGGCCTCGCTCCTCCTGACGTACGTCGCGGGCGTCGCGGTGGGGTTCGCGCAAGCGTCGAGGCGAGGGTCGGCCGACACGATCACGACGATCATCACCACCGCGGTGTACGCCACGCCGACGTTCTGGCTGGCGTTGGCCGCGATCGCCCTCACGACACTCGCGGCAAGCGCGCTGGGCCTGCCACCGTCGCTTCGCCTGCCGGCGTTCGGGCTGCGCACGCCCGGGCTCGAGTTGGCGGGGTGGGCCGCCGTGGCCGACGCCGCCCGGCACGCGCTGCTGCCGGTGGTTGTCCTGTCGGCCGTGGGCGCGGCGGGGGTCGCGCGCTACGCGCGATCGAGCGCGATCATCCTGCTCGCCGAACCGTGGATGCGCACCGCCCGCGCGAAGGGCGCCACGCGGGCGCGGGTGCGGTGGCGCCACCTGCTCGCCAACGCCTTGCCGCCGCTGCTGACGCTGTTCGCGCTGGCGCTGCCGGGCGTCGTGGCCGGGTCGGTGTTCGTGGAGAGCGTGTTCGGATGGCCGGGCATGGGGCGCACGCTGGTCCAGGCGATCGCGGCGCGCGACGTGCCGGTGGTGATGGGCGCCACGCTCGCGTACGCCAAGGTGGTGGTCCTGGCCAACCTCGCAGCCGACCTGCTGCTCGGCGTCCTCGACCCACGCCGCCGATGACGCGCACCGCGCGCGCCGCGTTGATGGTCCTCGGCGCCATTGTCCTCGCTGCCGCGTTCGGTCCGGCGCTGGCACCCGCAGATCCGCTGGCGCTCAACGACATCGTGGGCGCGCGGCTGCTCGCGCCCCTGATGCGTGACGCGGGTGGCGCGTTGCACCTGCTGGGCACGGACCGGTTCGGTCGCGACGTGTTGGTGCGCATGTTGCTGGCGGCGCGACTCTCGCTCACGGTCGGCGTCGTGGGCGCGGTGCTCGCGGCGTTGCTCGGCGCCGGCGCGGGCGCCGTGGCCGGCTGGCGGCGCGGCATCGCGGACACGCTGCTGATGGGGGCGGCCGACGTCGGGCTCGCCGTGCCGAGGTTGATCCTGCTGCTCGTGTGCGCGGCGCTCTGGCAACCGGGGGCGGTCACCACCGTCGTGGTGCTCGCGGCCACCGGCTGGATGGGCGTGGCGCGGCTGATGCGGGCGGAGGTGCTGGGGCTGGCGCACCGTCCGTTCGCCGATGCGGCGCGCGCGCTGGGCGCCTCCCCCGCGCGCGTGCTCTGGCGGCACGTGGTGCCGCAGGCGATGGGGCCGGTGCTCGTGGCGACGACCCTCGGCGTGGGCAATGCCATCCTCCTCGAGGGCGGGCTCTCCTTCCTCGGGCTCGGCGTGCAGCCGCCGGCACCGAGTTGGGGGAACATGATTGCCGGCGGGCGCGACCTGATCCTCAGCGCGCCGTGGGTGGCGCTCGCTCCGGGCATGCTGCTCGTGGCCACGGTGGGAAGCTGCACGCTGCTGGGCGACGCGCTGGAGGCGCGGCTGCGCGGCGAGGCTACCGCACCAGCACGGTCACGATCCCCCGTGCAGCCGCACTGAACGCCACGCGCGTCCCGCGCGCGACCCGGAGCGCGCGCCCCGGTGTCTCGTCGAGGCGGGCAAGGCACGCCTCGCGCACGCCGTCCGCGACCACCCAGGCGCCCCGGGCGCGCGCCTCGGTGAGGTTCACGGCGCGCAGCACCATCCAGCCATCGCGACGGGCCGCGGTGATGGCGCTGACCGCGAAGGCCTCGCCCTCGAGGCTGACGCCGCCGCCGGCAACGATCGGCCGCTCCGCGTGGCGCCGCGTTTCCCCCGCGAGCGGATGGAGGGCGTCGTCGCTCGCAGCTTCGACCCGCGCGCGCGTCGTGGCCGAATCGGGGCCATGCGCAAGCAGCG
>JANLSF010000004.1:0-11745 GCA_031362285.1 Gemmatimonadota bacterium
GACAACCGACCAGGATTCCCCTTTTCCATCTTTCTGCCAAGGGCGCGTGCAGCGGCCGATCCTGACGCAACATCCCAAACAAGATTTCAAGCAGTACTCGCCGTCCTCCGTGCCTCTGTGCCTCTGTGGTGAACGCACCCACCCCCCTCAGCCTAACTCCTTGCTCCCTAGGGGGTTGCGAGACGGCAGCCCGGGGCGCACAATACGGCGATGACCGCCCCACGCGCCTCCGACCCGCTGCTCAACTTGAACGAGCTCTCCGACGATCCGGCCATTCGTGCCCAGATCGAGGCGGGGCTCGCCGACGTGATGGCGCAGCAGTTGGCCGAGGTGGCCGCGAAGGGAGAGAAGAAGAAGGACAAGGAGAAGAGCCAGAAGGAGGGACGGAAGAACGACCTCCTCAAGCTCATCCACGAGTACCAGCGGCGCTGCATCGAGTTCGCCGACCGCAAGGCGACCTTCATCGTGTTCGGCGCCAACGCCTTCGCCTCGTTCCTCGACCGCTCCAAGGGGCTCAAGGACGTGCGCGAAACGGCGCTCGCCGAGTGGAATGCGAAGATGATCACCGGCGAGTTGGCGATCGGATTCCTCGCGCTGGCCGGCTTCTTCGCGATGTGGGTGATCATCCCGCGCATCGCCCGCAACGTGCCCAAGGGGGCGATCTACTGGGAGGCGATTCGCAAGTACGAGTCCTCGGATGCCTGGGTGAAGGCCATGACGGACTTCACCGAGGCGGACACGCAGCGGATCGTGCTGCGCGGCATCTACGACCTCGCCGGGATCAACGTGCGGAAGTACCGGATCCTGCAGACCGCCACCTGGCTGGGCGGCATCGGCATGGGGCTCGCGTTGGCACACATCGCGCTGTAGGTCCCGGTGAAGTCACCCGCCGAACGAGCCGTCACCGCCCCGCGTGATCTCGCCTCGTGGTTCGAACCGCCCGTCCCCGTGGAGTGTCCACTGTGCGGTTCGACCCACATCATCGAGCGAAGCTGCAAGGTGCGCTGCGGAAACTGCCGGGCGATCCTGCAGTCCTGCGCTGACCTGTAGCGGCCCGGGACCTCCCGCGGGAACTCGCCGGCCCGGGCCGCGGTAGGAACGCGCAGTCCTCGATCGGTCTCGCGACGCTGGAGTTGCCCCATGCACTCGCACATCACGCGCCGGCAGTTCACCGCGCGCAGCAGTGGCCTGCTCGCCGCCACGCTCGCCGGCGCCTGCTTCCCCACGCTCACCGAGCCCTCCCCCGACAAGGCGCGGCTCCACAGCCGGCCCACGGGAAGCGACAACCTGCTGACGGCCGGCTTCCAGCCCCTCGGTCTCTCCGCCGGACGCGACGGCCTGCTCTACGTCCCGCCCAGCTTCAATCCGAGTCCGCTCGCGCCGGCGCCGCTCCTCGTGCTGCTGCATGGCGCCGGTGGCAGCGCCGATGACTGGCAGGGCGCGGGCCTCGAGGCGATGGTCGACCAACTGGGGATCGTGGTGCTGTGCCCCAGCTCCCGTGATCGCACCTGGGACTTCCTGACGGGTGGCTGGGGCCCCGACGTGCAGTTCATCGACGCCGCACTGGCCCGCACCTTCCAGCGCGTCCACGTGGATCCTGCGCGCGTCGCGCTCGGTGGCTTCTCCGACGGTGCGAGCTATGCCCTCTCCCTCGGCATCTTCAACGGCGACCTCTTCTCGCACCTGATCGGCTTCTCGCCGGGCTTCCTCGCGGCGGCCGGCAAGAACGGCGACCCGCGCATCTTCGTCATGCACGGCACGGAGGATCCGGTGCTGCCCATCGGCCCCAGCAGTCGCCGGATCGTGGACCTGCTGCAGAAGCGTGGCTACGACGTGACCTACACCGAATTCGCCGGCGTGCACGAAGTGACCGACGCGGAGATGCGTGCCGCGGCCACCTGGTTCGTGCCGCTCCCGCCCAACGCGCTGCGCTAACGCGCCGCCTTGGCCACGGCCCGCCGCTCCTCGACGGTGCCGCGGGGCTCGTCGAGGATCGGGTCGGTCACCCAGTAGCCGGCCTCGGCACGCACGGCCGCCGCGATCTCCCGCCGGCGCGCGTCGACCTCCTCCTCGCGCTCGTCGAGCGCGTTGCGCGCCCCGCGGAACCAGCGCCCCGCCTGCACGCAGAACAGGTCGGTGAGCGCCAGCTCCCGTTCACAGGCCTCGACGCCGCGCTCGTCGATCAGCGCCTGCGTCCGCGACAGCGTGGCCGCCGTGGCGAACAGCTGGATCGCCATCTCGGCCAGCCGCTCCACCACGAGCTGCCGTTCGATGATCTCCTTCCGGTACTTCATGATCATGTCGTCGGTGGCGCGCTTGAGTTCGCCCACGTGCCGCTCGAGGTACTTCTTGTGATCGTGCAGCCGCGGGTGCAGCGGGGTGTCCACGCGATCGCTCACGCCGAGCACTTCGCGCACGCGATCGGCGGCAAAGCCGCTCACGAGGCCGAAGTTCTTCACCGGCGCCCTCAATGCGCTGCCGATCTGCGCCAGTCGCTCGGCCGGCCCCTGGATCCCCGTGAGGCCGATGAAGAGGCGCATGACCTCGTTGGCGCCCTCGAAGATCCGCTGGATGCGCGCGTCGCGCAGCCACCGCTCATAGGGCTGCGGCTGGCAGTAGCCGCGCCCGCCGGCCACCTGCACCATCTCGTCGGAGGCGCGCCAGATCAGCTCGCTGGCGAACACCTTGCAGATGGCGGCCTCGAGCGACCAGTCGTGCGTGTCGGCATCGATGCCGTGGGCGAGGATCCCGAGCATCGACTCGCTCGCGTACACCTCGGCGGCGAGGTGCGCCATCTTGCGCTGCGTGATCTCGAACGACGCGAGCGGCTTGCCGAACTGGACGCGCTGCTCGGCATAACGCGCCATCTCGCCGAGCAATTCCTTGGCGCCGCCCGTGCAGCCGGCGGCCAGCGTGAGGCGCCCGCCGTTCAGCACGTTCACGGCCACGGCAAAGCCCTTGCCCACGTCGCCGAGCACGTGGTCGGCCGGCACCTGCAGGTGGTCGTAGACGAGGTCGGCCTGCGTGCTCCCCTTGATGCCGAGCTTGTTGAAGGTGCCCATGACCTTGAAGCCGGGCATGTCGGGGCGGATGATGAAGGCGGTCGGGCGGAGCGTCTTCTCGCCGTTGCGGATCACCTCGGTCTGCGCGAAGGTGGCGATCACGCCGGCGCGGTGGCCGTTGCCGATCCAGATCTTCCGCCCGTTGAGCACCCACGACCCGTCGGCGTTCTGCGTGGCGCGCGAGACGATGTTCGCGGCGTCGCTGCCCGTCTCCGGCTCGGTGAGGGCGTACGCCGCGAGCGTTTCGCCGCGGGCCAGGCCAGGCAGGTAGCGCGCCTTCTGCTCCGCATTGCCGAAGAGGACGATGGCCTTGGAGCCCAGGCCGCAGTGCACCCCCACCAGCACGGCGAGCGAGGCGTCGACGCTCGCCAGGGTGGCGAAGACGCGCGCGTACGCGGTGTTCGACAGGCCGAGCCCGCCGTACGACTTGGGGATGAGCAGCCCGAGCATGCCCATCTGCGCGAAGGCCGTGATGACCGCCTCGGGTACCGCTTCGTTCGCGTCGATCTGGTCCGGGTGGATCAGGTCGCCGTGCAGGGCGCGGAGTCCCGCGATGAGGCGGCGCACGACGGCGGCCTCGCCGGGATCGCGCTTCTCGAGCGTGGGCGGATACGGCAAGATCGCGGCGTCGAGAATCGCGCCGGCGTAGAGGCCGCGCGTGAACGAAGGCTTGTGGTCGGTCATGACCCGAAAGGTGGTGCGGGGAGCGGCCGGGGAGTAGCGGGGCCGCCGGGTCGGGATGCGGCGGCCCGGCGGCCGCGACCGCCCCTCAGTCGTGTCCGCTCACGTAGTGTCGCAGCATCCGACGCCAGTCGCCCCAGTCGTGCGCCCACCCGTCCGACTCGCGGTGGGCGTTGCCGATCCCCCGGTCCCAGAGCGCGCGCGAGAACTCGCGGTTCTCCCGCGCGAGCGAATCGTCGCGCCCGATGGCGAGGATGATGTCCTGGCGCCGGAGCAGCGCCAGCCGCTCGGCGTCGTGCTCGCGGGGGATGAAGGTGACCGGGTTGAGCAACCACGTGGTGGCGTCGAGCCAGCCGCCGGTGAAGCGACGGATGTCGCACAGCGCGCTCATGGCGAGGATGCGTTGCACGCGATCCGGGTGCCGGAGCCCGAACGAGAGCGCATGGAAGCCGCCGAAGCTCGCGCCGGTCGCGATGGTGAACCGGTTGCCATTGGTCCGGTCCATGACCGGCAGGAGTTCGTCGTACAGGTACCGGTCGTACCGCAGCGCCCAGTCGGCGCGGTCTTCGACGCGCTTCCAGTCGGCGTACCAGCTTTCCTCGTCCACGTTGGGGACGGCCCACACCTGGAGCCGCCCCGTGGCGATCTGCTCGCCGACCTCGTGCAGCATCCCGCGATCGGACCACTCGACGTTCCACCCCTTCGACGTGGGGAAGGCGATCACGCGCGCGCCCCCGTGCCCGTGGATGTTCACGTGCATCCGGCGCCCGAACAGCGCCGGGCTGTTCCAGCTCACGCCGTCCTGGTGCCAGTTCATGGGGAGCTCCCGTAGTGCGGGTCGTACATCGCGTCCTGGACGGCGCGCGCGAGATCGGCGGGCTGCGGCCGGCGCGCGAGCCCCTGGGCCCAGGCCACGCGCGCGACCTCGACCGCGATCGCCTGCGACACTTCGCGAATGCGCCCCAGCTCGGGATACAACCGCCCCACGCGCAGGTCGTCCTCGGTGGCGTGCGCGGCCAGCGTGCGCGCCGCCGCGGTGAACATCTCGTTGGTGACGCGCGACGCCTCGCTGACGTTCAGCCCGAGTCCCACGCCCGGGAAGATGTACGCGTTGTTCCCCTGGCCCGGCACATGCAGGACGTCGGCGTGCGTCACCGGCGCGAACGGACTCCCGCTCGCGAAGATCGCCCGGCCCTCGGTGGACGCGTACGCCTCTTCCGCCGTGCACTCCGACTTGGAGGTGGGGTTCGACAGCGCGAGCACGATGGGACGCTGGCACAGCCGCGCCATGGCGGCGAGCACCTCCGGCGTGAACGCGCCCGTCGCTCCCGACACGCCGATCAGCGCGTGCGGGGCGAGTGACTCGACGGCCGAGCGCAGCTCCGCCACCGGGACATGCGCGTGCGCGAACGGGCGCTTGTGCTCGGCCAGGTCGGTGCGCGAGCTCACCACGAGTCCCTTGGAGTCCACGAACCAGCACTGCCGCCGCGCCGTGGACTCGCTCACCCCCTCGCTCTTCAGGGCGTCCACCACGAGGTTGGCAATGCCGATCCCCGCCTCTCCCGCACCGAGGAAGAGCAGGCGCATGTCGGTGAGCGGCACGCCGGTCAGGCGCGTGGCCGAATGGAGCCCGGCGAGCGCCACCGCCGCCGTCCCCTGGATGTCGTCGTTGAAGGTGCACACCCGGTCGCGCCACCGCGCGAGCAGCCGGAAGGCATTCTGGTTGCCGAAGTCCTCGAACTGGATGCACGCCCGCGGGAACCGCAGCTGCACGGCCTCCATGAACTCGTCCACCAGTGCGTCGTACTCGGCGCCCCGCAGGCGCGGCACCGCGCGGCCCACGTAGTACGGATCGTCGCGCAGCGCGATCGTCTCGGTGCCGACATCGAGCGTGACCGGCAGGCACTGCCACGGCGCGATGCCGGCGCACGCGGTGTAGAGCATCAGCTTGCCCACCGGGATCCCCATGCCGTGGGCGCCGAGGTCGCCAAGTCCCAGGATCCGCTCGCCGTCGGTCACCACGATCATGCGGACGTCGTCGTGCGGCCAGTTGGCCAGCAGCCGCGCCACGCGCCCGCGGTCGCCCGGCGTGATGTAGAGCCCCTGCCCCCGGCGGAAGATGCGCCCCCATTGCCGGCACGCCTCGCCCACCGTGGGGGTGTAGAGCACCGGCATGAGCTCGGCCACGTGGTCCACGAGCAGCCGGTAGAACAGGGTCTCGTTCCGGTCGTGCAGCGCCGAGAGGTAGATGTACTGCTCGAGCGGCGTGGGCTTGCCGCGCACGGTGGCGAGCACGCGTTCGAGCTGTTCGTCCAGCGTCGTCACGCGCGGCGGCAGGAGCCCGCGCAGTCCCAGGGCGTCGCGCTCGACGTCGGTGAAGGCGGTGCCCTTGTTGCTTGCGGGATCGTGGAGGAGGTCGACGCCGCGCTTGGGCTGAACGGACACGAAGGCTCTCTCCGGCGATGCGGGTGAGAGTGCCGCCCATGTCGGCGCGGCCACCTTCGTGAATCCACGCCGCGGCCAGCGTGGGCGCAAGTGGCGATTCACCGACAGGGCGCGGGAGTCCCCCTGACGCATGGCCTGCGCGAGGCACGGGCGCGCGTTGCTGGTCGAGGGAACGACCCGCATCTTCCACCCGTGCACATGAAGACCACGCTCCTCAAGAGGATGCCGCCATGTTGAACGAAGCCGCCGCCCCTGACGTGCCGATGAACGGTGCGCGTTCGGTGGTCCAGACGCTGGTGAACTGCGGCGTCGAGGTCTGCTTCGCCAATCCGGGCACCTCCGAGATGCACTTCGTCTCCGCGCTCGACGCGGTGCCGGGGCTGCGTCCGGTGCTGGCGCTGTTCGAGGGGGTGGTCACCGGCGCCGCCGACGGCTACGGTCGCGTGGCCGGCAAGCCGGCGGCCACGTTGCTTCACCTGGGCCCCGGGCTCGCCAACGGGCTGGCCAACCTGCACAACGCCCGGCGCGCCTCCACGCCCGTGGTCAACATCGTGGGCGACCACGCGACGTATCACCTGCAGTACGACGCACCGCTCACGTCCGACCTGGCCGGCTTCGCGCGCCCGGTGTCGAGCTGGCTGCACAGCGTGAAGAGCGCGCGCACCGCCGCCGCCGACACGGCGCGCGCGGTGCAGGCGGCCCGCGCCGCGCCCGGCGGCATCGCGACACTGATCCTCCCGGCCGATGCGGCGTGGGACGCAGCCGAGCGCGCGGCGGATCCGCTCCCGGTGGTGGGGTTTGCGCCCGTGGCGGGAGACGCCGTGGACGCGGCCGCCGCGCTGCTGCAGAACGGCAAGCGCTCCGTGCTCCTCGTGCGCGGCGCGGCGTTGCGTGGCGCGGGGCTCGAGTCGGCCGGTCGCGTGGCCGCCAAGTCGGGCGCGCGCCTCATGTGCGACACCTTCGCCCCGCATTCCGAGCTGGGCGCGGGGCGCGTGATCGTGGAGCGGTTGCCCTACTTCGCCGAGCAGATCGTCACCATGCTCGACGGAGTGCAGCAGCTGATCCTCGTGGGCGCCAAGCCGCCGGTGTCGTTCTTCGCCTATCCAGGCAAGCCGAGCTGGTGCGCCCCCGATGGCTGTCGCATGGCGGTGCTCGCCCACGAGCACGAGGACGGGGTGCAGGCGCTCGCGGCGCTCGACGAAGCGCTCGGCGGTTCGACCGACACGGTGCGGCGCATGCCGCTCGTGCTCCCGGGGCTGCCGAACGGCGCCCTCACCGCGCAGTCGGTGGCGCAGGTGATCGCGCAGCTCACGCCGGAGCACGTCATCTACTCCGAGGAGGCGATCACCGCGAGCTTCCCGCTCGCGGCGGCGTTGGCCCGCGCGCGCCCGCACGACCACCTGCCGGTGACCGGCGGCGCGATCGGCCAGGGGCTGCCGGTGGCGGTCGGGGCCGCGATCGCCGCCCCGGATCGCAAGATCGTCTGCCCGCATGGCGACGGCGGCGCGGCGTACACCATGCAGGCGCTCTGGACGATGGCGCGCGAGAAGCTCGATATCACCACGGTGATCTACGCGAACCACTCGTACCTGATCCTCAACGTCGAGCAGCAGCGGGTGGGGGCCGCGCAGGCCGGCCCCAGGTCGCACGCGCTGCTCGACCTGCACAACCCCGAACTCAACTGGGTGCAGCTCGCCTCGGGGATGGGAGTCGAGGCCTCGCGGGCCACCACGGCCGAGGAGTTCGCGGCGCAGTACGGCTCGGCCATGCAGCAGCGGGGGCCGCGGCTGATCGAGGCGATGCTCTAGCGGTAGCTTCTCGGGTACGCTCCTCTCCCCACGCCGCCCACGCCCGCCATGCCGCATCCCACCAAGCGCGACTTCCTCCGCGGTGCCGCCGCCGCTGCCGGCGCCGTCGCCTTGAGCCCGCTCGCCGGCCTCGAGGAGGCGTTCGCCGCCGTCGCCCACGTGAGCGCCCCCGATCTCGCCCGCACCGAGGACTTCTGGGCCAGGCTCCGCCGCCAGTACGCCCTCCCGGGCAACTTCATCCAGCTCGAGAACGGCTACTACTCGTTGCAGGCCGTGCCCGTGCTCGAGGCATACATCGCGCAGGTGCGGCGCATCAACGCCCTGTCGTCGTACTACATGCGCACCACCAAGGACGACGACAAGCTCGCCGTCCGCGCCGAGCTGGCGCGCCTGCTGGGCTGCGCCCCCGACACGGTGATCATCACGCGCAACACCACCGAGTCGCTCGACACCGTGATCGCCGGCCGCGACTGGCAGAAGGGGGACGAGGCGGTGATGGCCGAGCAGGACTACGGGGCCATGCTCGACATGTTCGCGCTCATGGCCCGCCGGTACGGCACCATCAACCGCGTCGTCTCGCTTCCCATGGATCCCGCCTCCGACGACGAGATCGTGCAGCTGTACGAGGGCGCCATGACGCCGCGCACGAAGCTGCTCATGGTCTGCCAGATGGTGAACATCACCGGTCAGGTCCTGCCGATCGCGAAGATCACCGCGATGGCGCACCGCCACAACGTGGAAGTCATGGTGGACGGCGCCCACGCCTTCGCCCAGCTCGACTTCCGCTTGGGCGACTTGGGCCCCATCGACTACTACGCCACCTCGCTCCACAAGTGGCTCGGCACCCCGCTCGGCGCGGGGCTGCTGTACGTGCGCCGCGACCGCATTGCGCCGCTCTGGCCGGTATTCGCCGACCTGGGCTTTGCCGACACCGACATCCGGAAGCTGAACCACACCGGCACGCACCCCGTGGCCACCGACCTGGCCATCCGTGACGCGATCAAGTTCCACGAGGCCATCGGCATCACGCGCAAGGCGGCGCGGCTCCGCTGGCTGCAGCGCTACTGGACCGACCAGGTGCGCGGCCACCCGCGCATCGTGCTCAACACTCCCACGGCGCCGGAGCGCTCGGGGGCGATTGCCAACGTCGGCGTGGAGGGGGTGAAGCCGGCGGAGCTCGCCAAGCGGCTCATGGAGCGGTACCGGATCTTCACCGTGGCCATCGACGGCGCCAAGGTGCACGGCGTGCGGGTCACGCCGCAGGTTTTCACGACGACGAAGGAGCTCGACCTGTTCGTGAAGGCGCTGAAGGAGATCGCCGCCTGACGGAATGCGCCGAAAGGCGACCGCCACATGACCGGGCGGGCCGCATTGGCGCTGCTCACGGGAGCGCCGTAGCTTCTTCCCGAGTTCACCGCACAGGACCCGCATGGAACTGAGGGACGCGCTCGCGCAGGCGCTCGGCGCCGGTTTCCGCATCGAGCGCGAACTCGGTGGCGGCGGCATGTCGCGCGTCTTCCTCGCCCGCGACCTCGCCCTCGACCGCGACATCGTGGTCAAGGTGCTCCCCGCCGACAGCTCGGGCGCGGCCGACGCCGGGCGGTTCCGCCGCGAGATCCAGGTGGTGGCCCGGCTGCAGCATCCGCACGTGGTGGCCATCCTGTCGGCGGGAGTGGCCGACGGCGCGCTGTACTACACCATGCCGTTCATCGGGGGCGAAACGCTGCGCGCGCGGCTCACGCGCGAGGGTCCGTTGCCCATCGCCGACGCGCTCCGCACCCTGCGTGAGCTGCTCGACGCGCTGTCGTTCGCGCACCGCCACGGCGTGGTGCACCGCGACATCAAGCCGGAGAACGTGCTGGTCGAGGCCGGGCACGTGATCGTCGCCGATTTCGGCATTGCCAAGGCGCTCCGCGAGTCCGGGACCATGACGTCGGTGGGCGTCTCGTTGGGCACGCCGGCGTACATGGCGCCGGAGCAGGCGTTGGCCGATCCCGCGGCGGATCATCGCGTGGACCTGTATGCCCTGGGCGTGGTGGCCTACGAGCTGCTCACGGGCAAGCCGCCGTTCAGCGGGTCGCCGCAGCAGGTGATTGCCGCGCACATCTCTGCGCCGCCGGCGCCGCTGGCGTCGCTGCGTCCCGACGCGCCGCGCGCCGTGTGCGACCTGGTCATGCGCGCCCTCGAGAAGGACCCGGGCGCTCGCCCGCAAAGTGCCGCCGAGATGCTCACGGCGCTCGACGCGGCGGTGACCCCAGTGAGCGGTGCCACGGCGGGAGTGGATCCTGCGACGCTGTCGCCAGCTCGCGCGCGCCCACCGCGGCGTCGTTTGATGGCGGGAGTGGGGATTGCGGTAGCACTCATGGCGGCGGTGGGCCTCTGGGGGATGCGTCCCCCCGTGGCTCGCGCGGCGCGTTCCATGGCCATCATGCCGTTCAGCGCGCCGAGTGGCGACAGCGCGCTCGTTCGCCTCGGCCGCGACCTCGTGTCCACGCTCACCGTGAGCCTCGACGGCGTGGGGGAACTCACCGTGGCCGACGCCGCCGGCGGCCTCGGGCTCGCGGCCGCCAAGCGGCAGCCGCTCGTGGCCAGCGACGCCGCGATGATCGCGCGACAGCTCGGCGCGACCTCGGTGCTCACGGGCACGCTCGCCCTCTCGGGCAACACGGTGCGCGTGGATGCGCAGTTGCGCGATGTCTCCGACACGGCCGCCGTGCTGGCGCGCGTCTCGGCCACCGCCCCCGTGGGAGAACTCACCGCCCTCACCGACTCGCTGGTGTGGGCCGTGCTCCGGCAGGTGTGGCAGCGCGGGCAGGCACCGTCCCCGTCGCTCGCCGCGGTGACCACGCGCTCCGTGCCGGCGCTGCGCGCCTTTCTGGACGGCGAACGGAGCTGGAGTGACGGCGACGTCGTCAAGGCGGGTGAGCACTACCTCCGTGCGGTTCAGGCCGACACCGCCTTCTGGTTTGCGGCCTACCGGTATCGGCTCGCGCGCGGGTGGTTCAACATGCCCTCCGACACGACGGTCACGCGCCGCCTCGGCCGCCACCTCGACCAGTTGCCCGAGCGGGAGCGCCTGCTCGTGCTCTTCGACTCATCGAAGTCTCGCACCGAGCGATTGGACCGCGCGCGCGAACTGACCCGCCGCTGGCCCGACTACGCCCCGGGCTGGATGATGCTCGGCGACCCGATCCTGCATTCGTCGGCGTTCTCCGGCGTGCACCCGCGCGAGGCCCTCCCCGCGATCCGGCGCTGGGCGGAGCTGATGCCGGGCGATGCGAGCGCCCTCGGCCATCTCGGGATGGCGTGCATCGTGGCCGACAATCTGGCGTGTGCCGCCGAGGCGTTGGCGCGCCTTGATAGCGTGGCAGAGGTGCGCCACCTCACGGGCGGTGTCACGCTGTTGGAACGATCCATGCTGCGGATGGCCGTCGGCAAGCAAATGGACAGCGTGCGACTTGCCGCCCTGATCGACTCGCAGCCGTTCATTTCGAACCTACTGCGACCGTCCTTCTTCGCGGCGGGCTTCGCGGCGCGACCAGGATTGGCCGAGGTCAAGCGAAGCTTCGTCGCTCGAGCGTCGTCGAGCGGTGCGAGGTTGCCGGGGGGGCTCTCTCTGGAGGACGTGTCCGCGATCGCGGCCATGAGCGCCTTCGACCTGGGCGACTGGAGTGAGGCTCGGTTCTCGGCGCTGGAGTCCAACACTCAACGCATGGCCGATCGGACCAGCCGGCAGGCGGTCGTGCGCC
>JANLSF010000039.1:0-10898 GCA_031362285.1 Gemmatimonadota bacterium
GCCTTCGCGGCGGCCTGCGACCCGTTGAGCTGCGCCTTCGACGCCCGCACCGCCGGACCATCCTCGGCGAGCGCGAGGAGCGCTGCGGAGTCGACCGCGACCGGGGCCGGATCGGCCGTGTCGGCCATCACGGGGGTCACCGGCACCGGCGACTGCACGAGCCGGGTGAGGAAGGCGTTGGCATTGCGCACGTTGTTCTGCGCCGAGAGCATGGCGAGCTTCGCGTTGCCCACGGCGATCACGGAGCGCAGCGAGTCGGACTTGGTGGCGGCACCGGCCTGCACCCGGGCCGCGGCGGCGCGGAACTGCTGGTCGGCCGCCTCGAGCTGGGCCCTGGCGGCCCCTTCGGCTTCGCGCGCGGCCAGGGCGGCGAAGTACTGCTGCTTCACCTGGAGGGCGACCGTGTAGCGCGAGGCGAGTTCGTTGGCGTCGGCGGTGGCCTCGTCGGCGCGGGCGCCGCGCAGCGCGTTGAGTCGCTGGAAACCCGTGAAGAGCGGCAAGGAGGCCGTGAGTCCCTGCGTGGACGACCAGGGCAGTCCGGAGAAGGGAATGAGCGTGCCCTGCGGCGTGATCGTGGTGCCCGAGGTGTTGTTGGCCCCGACGTTGAGCGAGAGCGATGGCAGGAAGGCGCCAAACGCCGACCGCGCGGCCGCACCGGTGGTCCGGAGCGCGCCGCGCGCCTGCACGGCGGCCGGGGCGTTCTGCTGCGCCAGGCGCACCGCCTCGGCGAGCGCAATCGGGCGCGCCCCGGATGCGGGCGCGCCCTGTGCGGCCACCAACGACGGAGCGGCGAGCGCCGCCAGGAGGAGTCGTCTCATCGGCGGCTCCCCTTGCCCGTATCGGCCTGCATCTCCTTGAGCAGCGCCTCGAACTCGACTTCCTGCGCCGGCGTCAGGATGCGTCGGATCTGGGCGCGGGCGTTCTCGCGGACCGAATCCATCTTCGGGCGCACGGGCTTGAGCACGTCGTTCATCTGGCGGTGGCGGTCGTCGAGGATGGAGTCGACGCGCTCGCGCTGCGCCTTCGTGAGGTCGAGCCGGTTGCCGAGGTAGCCCCGCATGGTGCGCTGTGAATCGCCCCACGCCCGGGGGCGGCCATCGGCAAACACCCGGTTCGCGGAAAAGCCCAGCACCCCTCCGGCGAGGAGGGCGCCCAGCAGGAACATCGCGGCAATCTGGCGGGAACGCATGGGTCGGTGATGCGAGGAGAAGGGCGGGTGAACTAGTAGTTGGTCATCAGGTAGCGCAGCGTTTCCTCGCGCGCGGGCTGTTCGCCGCGCTCGAGGGCGGCGCGCGCGGCCGGTTGCGACGAGTTGAGCACGTTGCGGTAGGCCATGCGAGCCTCGGCGTCGCGGGCGCGCCACTCGAACAGCCCCGCGGTGGCCGCAAGCACCGCCGCCGCCGCCACGGCCCAGCGCATCCACGGCGCAAAGTCGAGGAAGAGGCGCCCCTCGGCGTCGCGGAGCGTGCGCAGCACGCGTCGCTCGAGGGCGTCCCAGTAGGACGGGTCCGTCGGCGCCGCGTATTCGGCCCGCAGGAGTCGCGTCAGGTCGTCGTCACCGCCGTTGCGGTGCAGTTGCAGGTGTCGGCTCATCAGTTGCTCCGGAGGTCGCCGAGGCGCGTGCGCAGGTGCGCGCGCGCATGATGCAGGTCGGATCGAGCGGTCCCCTCGGGGATCGCGAGCATCAGCCCGATCTCGCCGTGGCGGAAGCCCTCGACATCGTGCAGGACGAGGACGGCGCGCTGGCGGGCCGGAAGGTGCTGAAGCGCCTCGACGAGGCGCTCGCGGAGGTTGCGCGCCTCCGCCGGGTCGCGATACGGCGAGGCGTGGACATCGGTCAACTCGTCGGCGTCGCGCACCTTGCGGCGGCGCGTGACGTCGAGCGCGGCGTTGGCCACGATCCGATGGAGCCATGCCCCGAACGGCTGCTCGGGACGGAACCGGTCGAGCGCCCGCCAGGCGTGCAGGAAGGCATCCTGCACGGCGTCCTCGGCGTCCTCGTGCGTGATCACGATGGCGCGCGCCACCGCGTACGCCCGGCGGTTGTGCCGACGGACGAGCGCCGCGAAGGCCCGCTCGTCGCCCCGCTGCGCGTCGACGACGAGCGCGCGCTCCGCTTCCGCGTCAGGCGCGGCAGGGAGCGTCGTCATCAGGTGCAGGGTGGGTGCGGCGGCTGGCGGCATCGGCGGCATGAGGGAATCTGCATCGAATACGGTTGCCCTGCCCCTGCCGTTGACGCCACGCGACGTCGATCACGCCGGGACGCCGGAGAGACCGAGGTCGGCGGCCACGCCGCGCATGGCGGCGATCACCACGGCGATGTGCTCGTCCAGGGGGACGCCCAAGGCCTCGGCGCCGGAGGTGACGTCGTCACGGTTCACGCCCCGGGCGAATCCCTTGTCCTTCATCTTCTTCCGGACGGCGGCCGGCTCGACCTCGTGGATGCTGCGGCTGGGGCGGACGAGGGCCGTGGCGGTGATCATGCCGCACAGCTCGTCGACCGCGAACAGCGCCTTGGCCATCGGCGACACGCGCGGGACACCGGAGTAGTTGGCGTGCCCGAGGATGGCCTCGCAGATCTCCTCCGGGTACCCCCGTTCGCGGAGCATCCGGACCCCGTGGGCCGGGTGCTCCTCGGTGGGCGAGAGGGTCGGGTTGGGCCACCGTTCGTAGTCGAAGTCGTGCAGCAAACCGGCGATGCCCCAGCGCTCGGGATCGCCCTCCAGTCGGTCGGCGTAGGCCCGCATCGCGGCTTCCACCGACAGCATGTGCTTCCGGAGCGACTCGGAGGCCGTGAATTCCTGCATCAGGGCCAGGGAATCGGCGCGGGAGGGGCACGGGGGTTGCATCATGATTCCTCGGACACCCGTCCAGGGATTAGGGTTTGTGATGGGGGTCACCTTGCCGGGCGGTTCGCCCGCATACAGAATAACTCCGGCCGAACCCCGTAAGTGAAGGCCGGATCACCCTTTCCCCCCCGCATGCGCCCGTCCACCCGCCTCGGCCGCCACATTGCCCAACTGGGAGCGCTGCTGAGCCTCCTTGTGGCGTCCTGTGACTCGTTTTCCACAAAGCCGAGCGGCGGCACGGGGGGAACGGGTTCAGGGTCGAGCGTGCGGGTCCGGATCGACTTGACCGGGCTGGGGCTGTCCAAGGTGGCGGTGATCCCCGGGGGGCCGGACTCGCTCGTGCTGGCGCCGGTCGGTTACCGGCTGGCCACGTTGCCGATCACGGCCACGGTGAACGGCCTGCCCATCCAGAACCCGTCGTATGTGCTCGAGTCGCGCGACCAGGCCTCGATCCTGACGTCCGGGACGAGCCTGCGGATCCTCAAGCGCACCCCCGTGGGGGGGGTCTGGGTGCGGGCGGTGCTGCAGGCCGGCACCAACACGGGCGGTACGGCGCCCGTGGACTCGATCCTCGTGCGCGGCATCACCGACTCGGTGATCACCGCGCGACCCACGGCCGTGTTCGCGGCGCTCCGCGATACCGCGCAGCTCTCCGCCTTCGCGCTCGGGCAGGTGCCCACCACGGGAACGCGCGACACCATTGCGGTACCTGACTTCACCTGGCGGAGCACCAACCCGGCCGTGGCCACCGTGGACCCGAACGGGCGGCTGGTGTCGGTGGCCAACGGCACGACGGTCGTCTACGCGAAGTCGGACTTCGACTCGGTGGCGATCGCGGTGACCGTCACGCAGCAGATCGCCAAGTGGCGCTTCTCGTCCGACACGACCACCGTCGCCGCCATTGGCGACACCGGGGTGGTGACGGCGACCGCACTCGACCTGCGCGACCAGCTGGTGGACACCCTCGTGACGAACGGGACGCCGGCCTGGTCGCTGGGCGATCCGTCGTTGGCGACGCTCATCCCGGCGGGGAAGACGGCGCGGTTCATCGCCCAACTGAACGGCGTCACCACGCTCACGGCGCAGTCGACCACGATCGACACGTCGGTGACGCGCTTCCTGGGCGGCGCCGGTCCGGTGCGGAAGGTCGGCGCGGCGCGCATCGCGCAGGTCGCCACCGCGATGCTCCCGGTCGGGCTCGACTCGATCACGATCGAGGCGCCGTTCCTGACGTTCAAGTTCCGCGCGCGCGCGCTCGACCGTCGCGGCGTGGACATCGTGGGGGGCGCGGCCATCAACTGGACGTCGACCAACCCGGCGGTCGCGCGCGTCGACACGTCGGGCACCGTCGAGGCGCTGACCATCGGCACCACGATCGTGCGGGCGCAGCGCGACGGGGCCATCCGGAGCTTCCCGGTGGTCGTCACCAACCCGCCCAAGACCGTCAACGTCTCGCCCAAGCCGATCTCCTTCGTCAGCCTCCTCGACACCGTGCGGCTGCTGGCCGTGGTGCGCAACGCGCGCACCGACACCCTGGCCGGCGCGCCGGTCACCTGGACCTCGGTGGATCCCGCCATCGCGGCCGTGAACGCCGCGGGACGCGTGCAGGCGCTGTCCATCGGCAGCACGCGCGTCATCGCCACCGTCGCCGCGGGCGTGGTGGACACGGTCGTGATCAGCGTGGCCAACGTCGCCACCTCCGTGGCGCTCTCGCCGCGCACGATCACGCTCGCGTCGATCAACGATTCCACCACGCCGACGCCCGACGTGCGCAACGCGCGCGGCGCGGCGCTGTCGGCGAGCGTGGTCACCTGGACCTCCCGTGACCCGTCGATCTTCGTCGTCACGGCCACGGGCATCGTGATTGCGCGCGCGCAGGGCAGCGCCACCCTCGTGGCCAGCGCGGGAGCCGGCATCGACTCCATCCCGGTGACCGTCACGAACGCGCGCGCCAGCGTCCGCCTGTCGCAGCGCGGCACGGTGACCTACACCTCGCTGCCGCAGACGCTCACGATCCGGGCCGGCACCTTCAACGCCCGTGGCGACACGATTCCCGCCACGGCCGCAGCCACGTGGACCACGAGCAACGCGGCCGTCGCCAGCATCGCCTCGTTCTCCCCCGACGTTGTCACCCTCAACATCACCGGCGTCGGCACGTCGCTGCTGACCGCCACGGTGCCCACCGGCGGCGGTGGCACGATCACCGACACGCTCAGCATCATCGCCAGCAACTCGATCACCGGCATCACGCTCAGCCAGGCGGCGGTGACCTTCGCCTCCGTGGGCCGCTCGCAGACGCTGTCGGCCACCGCCACCAACTCGGCCGGCGGCGTCGTGCCGGTGGGCGCCTTCCTGTGGGCCAGTTCGTCGCCGACCGTGGCGTCCGTCACGCAGGCCGGGCTCATCACCGCCCTCACGCCGGGGACGTCCAGTGTCACCGCGTCCTCCGGCGGCCGCACCGGCACCGCCGTGATCACGGTGCTGAACGCGCCGGACACGGTGCGCTTCACCTCGATCGACACGACGCTCACGAGCGTCGGCGACAGCTACCAGCCGGGCGTCGTGTTCAAGGATGCCGCGAACAACCTGCTCGGCCGGGGCACGGTCTCGTGGGGCACCACCGACACCACGGTGGCGAAGGTGAGCAATGCGCCGACGGTCCCGGCCGGGCTCGTCACCGCCACGGGCCTCGGCACGATCACGCTCACCGCCACGTCGGGGGCGGCCACCGGCGCCGGTGACACGCTGCGCATCCGCTCGATCAACGTCACCGTCCGCAACGATCCGTTCCTCGTCACCCTCAACCGGGGCAACACGACGCTCACGGCCATCGGGCTGACCCTGCAGTACACCGCGACCGTCACCAACCGCCTCGGCGCGCCGATCTCGAACCAGGCCGCCGGCGTGACGTGGACCTCGAGCAACCCGGCCGTCGCGACAATCGACGCCTCCGGGCTCGCCACGGCCGTCGACATCGGCACGACCACCATCACCGCTGCCACCAACGTGGCCGGCGCCACGTCGCGCACCGCCTCGGCGACGCTCACGGTCACCAACGGCGCCACCGGCGTCACCGTCACCCCGGCGACCTTCACCATCTCGGGCGCCACGCGCACGCGCCAGCTCGCCGTCTCGGCCGTCAACCAGCTCGGCACGCCGATCGTGAATCCGGTGGTCACGTGGTCGACGTCGGCCGGCTCCGTCGCCACCGTCTCGCTCACGGGCCTCGTCACCGGACTCGCCAACGGCACCGCGACCATCACCGCCACCGTCAACGGCGTGAGTGCCACCGCCACCGTCACCGTGCTGGCGGGCGTCGCGTCGCCGGCCGTCAGCACCATCGCCACCTCGGCGGCGCAGGTGACGGCCAACGGCACGGCCTCGGCCACGATCACCGTCCAGCTCAAGGACGCGAACGGCAACAACGTCACCTCGGGCTCCGACAGCGTCGGCGTCTTCACGAACTTCGGCTCGGTCACGGCGACCGCCGGCGGCAACGGCACGTACACGGCGTCGATCACGGCGGCCACGCCGGGCGTCGCCACGGTCACGGCGCGGCTGAACGGCGCCGCCATCACCACCCCGTCGGCCACCGTGAGCTTCGTGCCGGGACCGACCTCGGCCCAGACGTCCACGATCGTCGTCTCGTCGACCAGCGGCATCGCGGACGGGTCGCTCATCACGATCACGGTGCAGGCCAAGGACGCGTCGGGGAACAACCGCGCCACGGCCGGTGACGCCGTGGTCCTCACGAGCAGCGGCAGCGGGGCCGGCATCGGGACGCTGGCCACGGCCTCGGGCACCACCAACGCGTCGGGGGTCTATACCACGACGATCAGCGCCACGAAGACCGGCGCCACCACCATCTCGGCCACGATCAACGGCAGCGCCATCATCGGGTCGGGCAATCCGGTCATCACCTACGCGCCCGGGGCGGCGGCCAAGCTGCTCCTCGCCACGCAGCCCAATGGCGCGGCCATCGGTGCCGTCTTCGCCACGCAGCCCGTGGTGCAGGTGGCCGATGCGAATGACAACCTGGTCACCGGCTCCACCGCGTCCGTGGTGGCCACGATCGCCACGGGCGGCGGCACCCTCGGCGGCACCACCACGAGGGCCGCCTCGGCCGGCGTTGCCACCTTCACGAACCTGTCGATCGCCGGGACGGCGGGCACGCGGACCCTCACGTTCAGCAGCACGGGCCTGAGCCCCGTGACGTCGTCGCCCCTCGCCGTGAGCGCGGGCGCGGCATCGAAGCTCGTGATGGTCACGCAGCCGCCGGCCACCATCGCGATCGATGCCCCGCTCGGCACCGTGTCGGTGAAACTGCAGGACGCTTCGAACAACGACGTCACCACGATCGGGATCTCGGTCGCGGTCTCGATCTCGGCCGGCGGCTCCCTCACGGGCAGCGCCACCGCGACCACCGACGGGTCGGGGGTCGCGACGTTCACCGGTCTCGCGGTCCGCGGCTCCACCGGCACGCGCACCCTCACCTTCACGTCGGCGCCGCTCTTGAGCGCGACGTCGAGCAGCATCGTCGTGACCGTGGGCGCGCCCGCGACGCTCACCTTCGCCGCGACGCCGTCCACGGCGCCGCAGGTCGGCACGCCGTTCGTCCAGCCGGCCGCGGTGCAGCTGTCCGACATCGGCGGGAACGCGGTCCAGACGGCCGGCACGCCGATCACGGTCGCGCTCAACACCGGCTCGGGTTCGCTCGGTGGCACGCTCACCGTCAACACGAATGCGTCGGGCGTCGCGACCTTCACCGACCTGACGATCATCGG
Organism: Gemmatimonadota bacterium; assembly: GCA_031362285.1. Lineage (GTDB taxonomy): Bacteria > Gemmatimonadota > Gemmatimonadetes > Gemmatimonadales > Gemmatimonadaceae > JACPPC01. Next base: position 7,634 of record JANLSF010000039.1, read on the forward strand.
CACGCTGACCACGCGCACCCTCCGCTTCACGTCGGGGCTGCTCCCCGCCCTCGTCTCGGGCGGGATCACCCCCGTGGCCGGGCCGCCGGTGTCGGTGGTCCTCGCCACGCCGCCCGCCGGCACGGCCACGAACGGCACGAACCTCTCCACCCAGCCGGTGGTGAATGTGCTTGACGCGGGGGGCAACGTGGCCATCGGCGCCTCGGGCACCATGACCGCCACGGTCGCGTCGGGCACCGGGTCGGTGTCCGGTGCCACCACGCCGATCGCCGCGGGCATCGCGACCTTCAGCTCGCTGCGCCTCACCGGCACGGTCGGGACGTTCATGCTGCAGTTCTCCGATGGCACGCGCACCGTGACCTCGGGCACCATCACCTTGGGCGTGGGCGCGGCCGACACGCTCCGCGTGGTCGGCAGCGCGTCGATTGCCGACTCGGCCCGTGCGCTCAGCCCGCTGACCGCCATCGTGGTGGATGCCGGTGGCAACCCGGTCACCGGCACCACCGTCAGCTTCAACGCGCCGAGCGCGGGGTCGCGGTCGCCGACGTCGGCGGTGAGCGCGGGCAACGGCCAGGCCTCGACCACGTGGACCCTGGGCAGTCTGGCTGGAACGCAGACGCTCACGGCCACCATGCCCGGTGGATCGGTCACGAGCCGCACCTGGACGGCCACGGTGGTCGCGGGCAACGCGTCGCAGATCGCGGTGAACGCGGGCAACGGTCAGTCGGCGGTGGCCGGCAGCGCCGTTGCGACGGCACCGAGCGTGCTCGTGCGCGACGCGAGCAACAACCCGGTCAGCGGGGTGAGCGTGACGTTCGCGGTCGCGTCGGGCGTCGGGTCGGTGACCGGCGGCGCGGCGACGACCAACGCGAGCGGCATCGCGACGGTGGGCAGCTGGACGCTGGGCACGGGAGCCGGCGCGAACTCGCTCACGGCAACGAGTGGATCGTTGACCGGCAGCCCGGTGACGTTCACGGCCACCGGCACGGCCGGACCCGCGACGCAGGTCGCCCTGAATGCGGGCGACGCGCAGACCGCCACGGCAGGCAGCGCCGTGGCCACCGCGCCGAGCGTGCTGGTGCGCGACGTGAACAACAATGCCGTGGCCGGCGTGAGCGTGACGTTCGCGGTGGCCTCGGGCGGCGGGTCGGTGACCGGCGCCGCGGCGACGACCAACGCGAGCGGCATTGCGACGGTGGGCAGCTGGACGCTGGGCACGGTGGCGGGGACCGGCAACAATACGCTGACCGCCACCAACGTCAGCCTGGGCGGCAGCCCGGTGACGTTCACGGCGAGCGGCACGGCGGGTACGGCGACGCAGATCGCCCTGAACGCGGGCGACGCGCAGTCGGCCACGGCGGGCAGCGCGGTGGCGACGGCGCCGAGCGTGCTGGTGCGCGACGTGAACAACAACCCGGTGAGCGGGGTGAGCGTGACGTTCGCGGCCGCCTCGGGCGGCGGGTCGGTCACCGGCGGCGCGGCGACGACCAACGCGAGCGGCATTGCGACGGTGGGCAGCTGGACCTTGGGCACGACGGTGGGCGCGAACACGCTGACCGCGACCAACGGGAGCCTGACCGGCAGCCCGGTGACGTTCTCGGCGAGCGGCACGGCGGGACCCGCGACGCAGATCGCGCTGAACGCGGGCAACGCGCAGACCGCCACCGTGGGGAGCGCGGTGGCCACCGCGCCGAGCGTGCTCGTGCGCGACGTGAACAACAATGCGGTGGCCGGCGTGAGCGTGACGTTCGCGGTGGCCTCGGGCGGCGGGTCGGTGACCGGTGCCGCGGCGACGACCAACGCGAGCGGCATCGCGACGGTGGGCAGCTGGACGCTCGGCACGACGGCGGGTGCGAACTCGATCACGGCGACGAGCGGCAGCCTCACGGGCAGCCCGGTGACCTTCACGGCGACCGGCACGGCGGGCGCGGCGACGCAGATCGCCGTGAACGCGGGCAACGGACAGAGCGCGACGGCCGGCAGCGCGGTGGCCACGGTGCCGACGGTGATCGTGCGTGATGCGAGCAACAACCCGGTGGCCGGCGTGACGGTGAACTTCGCCGTCGCCTCGGGTGGCGGGTCAGTGGGCAACGCGAGCGACGTGACGAACGCGAGCGGCATCGCCTCGGCCGGCAGCTGGACCCTGGGCACGACGGCGGGCGCGAACTCGATCACGGCGACGAGCGGCAGCCTCACAGGCAGCCCGGTGACCTTCACGGCGACCGGTACCGCCGGCGCGGCCACGCAGATCGCCGTGAACGCGGGCAATGGCCAGAGCGCAACGGTCGGCAGCGCCGTGGCGACCGTTCCGACGGTGATCGTGCGCGATGCCAACAACAACCCCGTGGCCGGCGTGACGGTGAACTTCGGCACGATCACGGGCGGCGGGTCGCTGGGCAATGCGAGCGACGTGACAAACGCGAGCGGCATTGCCTCGGCCGGCAGCTGGACGCTGGGGACCAGCGCCGGCGCCAACTCGTTCGAGGCGACGAGCGGCAGCCTGACCGGCAGCCCGGTGACGTTCAGCGCCACCGGCACCGCCGGCGCGGCAACGCAGTTCGCGCTGAACGCGGGCACCGGGCAGTCGGCCGTGGCCGGCTCGGCGGTCGCGACGGTGCCGAGCGTACACGTGCGTGTTGCGAACAACAACCCGGTGGCCGGCGTGACGGTGAACTTTGCCGTGACGGCGGGCGGCGGCTCGGTGGGCAACGCCAGCGACGTGACGAATGCGAGCGGCATCGCGACCGCTGGCAGCTGGACGCTGGGCGGGCCGGTCGGTGCGAACACCATGGAGGCGACGAGCGGGAGCCTGACCGGAAGCCCGGTGACGTTCAGCGCCACCGGCACGGTGGGTCCGGCGACGCAGATCGCGGTGAGCGCGGGCAACGGTCAGAGCGCGACGGTCGGCACCGCGGTCTCGACCGTGCCGACGGTCGTGGTGCGCGACGCGAACAACAACCCGGTCGCCGGCGTGACGGTGAACTTCGCCGTCGCCTCAGGCGGTGGGTCAGTGGGCAACGCGAGCGACGTGACCAACGCGAGCGGCATTGCCTCGGCCGGCAGCTGGACGCTTGGCACCGCCGCCGGTGCGAAGTCGATCACGGCGACCAGCGGGAGCCTGACCGGCAGCCCGGTGACGTTCACGGCCACCGGGACCGCGGGTGCCGCGACGCAGATCGCCCTGAACGCGGGCGACGGCCAGAGCGCCGTGGTCAACACGACCGTGAGCACCGCGCCGAGCGTGACCGTCCTCGACGTGTTCAAC
>JANLSF010000047.1:0-5159 GCA_031362285.1 Gemmatimonadota bacterium
GTGCGCGCTCGTCCAGCGGTCGGCCACGGAGGCGCCCGCGAGGTGCACCACGGCGTCCACGCCGTCGAGGGCGCGAGGGTCGAGCGTGCCGCGGGCGGGATCCCACGCGATGTCGGTGGGCGTGCGCACGCGACGCCCGATGGCGCGCACGGTGTGCCCGCCGGTGGTGAGCAGGTGGGTGAGCGCGGTGCCGATCAGCCCGCTCGCGCCGGTGATGGCCACCGTGAGCGGCGTGGGGCCGAGGAGTGCGTGGCGCTTGAGGTCGTTGGCCATCAGGGTGTGCCGGTAGCGGAAGACGCGTTCGAGTTCGCGCGCGGCGAAGGCGCCGGCCACGAAGCCGCCTAGCGGCGCGAGGGGGAGCTCCCAGTCCACTTCATCATGCAGCACGCTGCCACCGGTCGCGACATCCTCGACGCGGTGCGTGTGCGCCCACCGGGCAAACGGTCCGCGCACGAGCACGTCGCGAAACGAGTGGCCCGCCACGAAGTCGCGGTGCTCGACCTCCCACGTGGTGGCGATCGGCGCGCCCGCGCGCAGCACCAGGCGGTCGCCGTCGTGGATGGTGCCGGACCGCGAGAGGACCCGGGCGGGCGCCCACGGCGGGCTCAGCCGCTCGAACGCGCCGGCGCGCTCGTGCCACGCGAAGAGCTGCTCGCGCGTGATGGGGAAGGCGGTGCGCTTGACGAACGTTGGCATGGCGACGGTACTCCTCGCGTCACCAAGGCTCGGTGGCGGTCTATGGTTCCGGGGTCGGCTCGGGCGCCACGTCCACGACGGCGTCGCCGCGCACGGCAATCACGCCATCGAGCACAAGCTCCTCCTGACGGACCGGGAGCACCACCCCCACCTTCCGCGCGCGCGCGCCCAGCACCGCCGGGTCCTGCAGCGAGCGGATCAGCTCGTCGGCCTGCTTGTTCTGCAGGTAGCGCCCCTTCTCCCACCCTACCACCACGCCGCGCGGCGTGCCGTGCAGCAACTGGCCGAACTGCTCCGGCGTGAGGCCGATCGACTCGCGGAAGCGGCGGATCTCCTTGGGCGTCATGAGCTCGTGGTACGTGCGGATGCTCGAGACCGCCGCCTGCTCGGCGTCCTCGCGCTGCTCCACCGTGTACTGGTCGTCGCCGCAGCTGTCGCAGCGGAACAGCGTGCGTTCCACGGTGGCGGCCATGCCGCTCACGCGAATGGTGATGTGCTCCTTGCGGCGCATGTAGCGCCCACCGCACCCGCGGTGCAGGTGTCCCTCGAGGGCCCAGTCGGCGGCAGTCACGGTGTCAGTCGATCTCCAGGACGCGCCAGCAGTACCAGCTGGCGATGGTGCGATGGGGAGCCCAGGCGGCGCCGATCTGCATCACGCGCTCGGGCTTGGGGAGCTTGCGGAGGTTGTAGATCTTCTGGACTCCCTTCTGCACGCCCAGGTCGAGCGCGGGGAGCACGTCGGGGCGGCCGAGCCGGAACATCAGCACCATCTGCGCCGTCCAGCGGCCGATGCCGCGCACGGCGGAGAGGTGGGCGATCGCGGCCTCGTCGTCGTACCGCTCGAGGTCATGCAGCGGCAGCGAGCCATCGAGCAGGCGGCGGGCGAGGTCGCGGATGGCCGCCATCTTGGCGCGGGAGAGCCCGGCGCCGCGGAGCGCGTCGTCGCCCAGGTCGAGCAGGTGCTCGGGCGCGTGCGCCTTGTCGCCGTAGAGGGCGAGATAGCGACCATGGATCGTGTCGGCGGCCTTCCCCGAGAGCTGCTGGTACACGATGGACTGAACGAGGTGGTCGAAGTGCGTCCCTTCGGTGTCCGGCTCGAGCGGGCACGGGCCGACCCTGGCGATCCAGGCGCCGAGCCGGGGATCGGCCCGCTTGAGGGCGCGGATGGCCGTGGCGTTGCGCTGGGCGGCAGTGCGAGGAGGGCGAGCCGGCGACATGGGGGGAATTCTACCCGGCCGGGCCGGGGTCAGGCGAAGGTTTTCAAGCAGGGTTCGCCAAAAAGGTCCATGGAACCGAATGGTGCCCCGGCCGCTTAGTGACCCGTACAACCTGCCAACGCATCTCCACTCACCCCCCGCGTCGAACGGGGAAGGACCCATCAGATGAAGATCACTGCCCTCGCGCTCGCCGCCGTCACCGTGTTCGCCGCCACGAGCGCGACCGCCCAGATGGCCCCGGCCAAGGACATCGTCGAGACGGCGGTCGCCGCCGGCTCGTTCAACACCCTCGCCGCCGCCCTCAAGGCCGCCGGCCTGGTCGAGACGCTCAAGGGGAAGGGGCCGTTCACCGTCTTCGCCCCGACCGATGACGCGTTCAAGAAGCTCCCCGCCGGCACCCTCGAGAGCCTGCTCAAGCCCGAGAACAAGGGCAAGCTCGCCGCGATCCTCACCTACCACGTGGTGTCGGGCCAGGTGATGGCCGCCGATGTCAAGCCGGGCAAGGTGAAGACGGTCGAGGGCAGCGACGCGACCGTGATGGCGATGGGCAAGGGTCTCATGATCGACAAGGCCAACATCGTCAAGACCGACATCGTGACCTCGAACGGCGTGATCCACGTGATCGACGCGGTGATCCTGCCGGCCGCCAAGCACTAGTTCCGCGCCACATCGCACGGAGTGCAACGCCGCCCGGGGCTGAATCTCCGGGCGGCGTTGTACGTTCTACACGCATGGCCGCTCCCCGCGTCGCATCCGCCCCGCGCCCGCCCGGGTTGCTCGGCTTCCTGACGTTGCTGTTCACCTTGCTCGCGGTGAGCTGGGGCGCCGTGGGAGCGTTCTTGGCACCCGAGCTTCCCGGCGGCTGGCTCACGGTGCTGGCATCGGCGGGGATCGTCACCGTGGTGCCGTTCACGCTGTTCATCGTGAGCCGCGCCCGCGGGATCTACCCGGGCAAGCTGTTCCGGCTGACCGTGTTCCGGTTCCTCTGGTACTCGCACTTCCTGCTGTTGCTGGCGATGCTGGCCGGCGTGGCGGGCGCGGTCGCGGGGGCGATCGGCGCGGCCGCCGGGCTCGGCTGGGAGTCGGTCGGCGACTGGGGACGGATCGCCATGGGGCTGGCCGCGGCCGTGTTCGTGGTCGGGATGATCGCCGGCTACTGGGGTTCGCGGCAGTTGGTGGTCACCGACCTCGAGGTGACGCACGCCGCGCTGCCGGCGGCGTTCGAGGGGCTGCGCGTGGTGCAGATCAGCGACGTGCACGTGGGGCCGCACACCCGCGCGTCGTGGCTCAGGGGGATCGCCGACGCGGTGCTCGGCGCGGCACCCGACGTGATCGTGGTGACGGGCGACCTCGTGGACGACTTCGACGAGGACGTGACGCACTACGCGCGCGGCCTCGGCCACCTCGCGGCGCCGCTCGGCGTGTTCGCGATCGCCGGCAATCACGACATCTATGCCAACTGGCCCAAGGTGCGCGCGCGGCTCGACGCGCTGCCATTGCGCGTGCTCATGAACGAGCATGCCGTGGTCACGCGGGGCGGCATGTCGCTGGCGATCGCCGGCACCGGGGATCCGGCGGCCGGGCGCGGCGCCGGGTCCGCGCGCGGCGCCCCGGACATCCCGGCCACGGTGCGTGACATCCCGCCGGGGATGTTCACGCTGGCGCTCGCGCACAACCCGGCGCTCTGGCCGGCGCTCGCGGAGCGCGAGGTGCACCTGACGTTGAGCGGGCACACGCACTGGGGACAGCTGGCGATTCCCGCACTGGAGTGGTGCCTGGCGAGCCCGTTCCTCGAGCACGCCATGGGGTGGCACGCGCGCGGCGCGTCGCTGCTGTACATCCACCCGGGGACGACGTGGTGGGGGATCCCGTTCCGGCTGGGGACGCCGCCGGAGGTGGCCGTGCTGACGCTGCGGGTGGGCGCGGGGGCGCCGGAGATCCGGCGGACGGGGCAGCGGCAGGTGGCGTGTTAGTATCACACAGATACTAAATAGCCGCCCTCATTTCCCCCCGATCGTCTCCCGCATCTTCTCCGCGTCGTACGCGTTCTCGTGCCGCGACAGCACCACCGTCGCCACGCCGTTCCCGATCAGGTTGGTGATTGCCCGCGCCTCGCTCATGAACCGGTCCACGCCGAGCAGCAGGGCGAGCCCCTCGAGCGGCACCACCTTGAGCGACGCCAGCGTGCTCGCCAGCACGATGAAGCCCGAGCCGGTCACCCCTGCCGCCCCCTTGCTCGTGATCATGAGGACGCCGAGCACGAACAGCTGCTCGCGAATGGGCAGATCGACGCCGAAGGCCTGTGCCAGGAAGATCACCGCCATCGACAGGTAGATGCTCGTGCCGTCGAGGTTGAACGAGTACCCGGCCGGCACCACGAGGCCGACCACCGAGCGGGAGCAGCCGGCCTTCTCCAGCTTCTCCATCAGGCGAGGCAACGCCGCTTCCGAGCTCGAGGTGCCGAGCACCAGCAGGATCTCGTCCTTGATGTGCACGAGCAACTTCCAGAGCGAAAAGCCGCTCACACGGGCGATCAAGCCGAGCACCACGAAGACGAACACGGCCATCGTCGCATACACGTCGACCATCAACCGTCCGAGTGGCAACAGCGTCTTGAGGCCGAAGTTGCCGACCGTGTAGGCCATGGCGCCGAACGCGCCGATGGGGGCGACGACCATGATGAAGCCGACGATCTTGAACATCGCGTGCAGCAGCTGGTCGAGCAGCCGGACCAGCGTGTCGGCGGCGTCACCCATGGTGGCGACCGCCGCGCCAAAGAGCACGGCAAAGAACACCACCTGCAGGATGTCACCCTTGGCGAACGCATCGACGACACTCGACGGCACGATGTGCGTGAAGAACTCGACGATCGAGAGCTGCTGCCCCGCCTGCGTGTACTTGCTGATGTCGCCGCCGGCGAGCGCCGTCTTGTCGATGCCGGCGCCGGGCTTGGTGACATTCACGATCACCAACCCGATCGCGAGTGCGACCGTTGTCACGACCTCGAAGTAGACGAAGGCCTTGCCGCCGACGCGCCCGACCTTCTTCAGGTCGCGCATGTGCGCGATGCCCAGCACGACGGTCAGGAAGATCACCGGCGCGATGACCATCCGGACCAGATTGATGAACGTGTCGCCGAGCGGCCGCATCGCCTTGGCGGTATCGGGCGCCGCGATGCCCAGGACCACGCCGATGGCCACCGCGAGCAGCACGCGGAACGTCAGGTTGCTCCAGAGGCGTCGCATC
>JANLSF010000081.1:0-5524 GCA_031362285.1 Gemmatimonadota bacterium
CCGTCGCCCGCGGTCCGATACCAGCGTTGTTCACAAGGACATCCAGGCGCGGGTGCGTTGCCGCGATCTCTTTGAAACCTGGTCAGCGCTCGGCCGGCCCTGGCGTTCCGGGGCCGCGGGCGACCGGGCGTCCCACGATCCCGGCCTCCGCCAGCACCGCATCCACGGCGGCAATCACCTCGGCCGTCGAAATCCCCTGCAGCGTCGGGATATCGGTCACCACGTCACGCCCGGGAGCGCGGTACAGGTGCCAGCGGAAGGCCTGGTCACGCGTGAAGAGGGTCACGGTGGGCACGCGAAAGGCGCTCGCCGCATGCACGATGCTGGTGTCGGGCGTGAGCACGAACTCGGCCGTGCCCACCATGGCCAGCGCGAAGCGGAGCGTTCGGCTGAGCGGCCGGGCGAGCGAGGCGTCGGCCATGGCGGCCGCACGCGCGCCCTCCCCGGGGCCGTGCAGCAGCACCACCTGCGCATCGGGCACGACGGCGCGCAGGTGGCGCGCGACCTCGGCGTAGCGCGCGTCGGGCCAGGCGCGAAAGGCCTTGCCGGCACTCACGTTCACGAGCAGTCGCCGCCCCGGCCCCCAGGCCGCGAGGGCCTCCTCGCGTTCCGTGGCGGTGAGTTCGAGGTGCAGCGTGGTGGCATCGGCGGGCGCAATGCCGAACGGCCCGGCCAGTTCCGCCAGGTGGTCCACGTGGTGGGCGCGCGGATCACCCGCGCGGGCCGGTAGCGCGTACGTGTCGCTCAGGTGCGGCTTGGGGACCCCCACGCGCCACCGCGCCCCGACGGCGAGCATCATGAGCAGCGTGGTGAGCGACTGCGTGAAGATCATCGGGTCGATGACGGCGTCGTAGCGCGTGCGGCGCAGGTGGCGCCAGAGCGCCCACCAGCTGCGGGCCGCCCTCCGGTCGAACCGCACGATGGCGTGCACGGCCGGCTCATGCGCGATCACGTCGGCGTTGAGCGGCGACGCCAGCACGTCGAGCTGGAGCGTGGGGTGCGCGTCGTGGATCGAGCGCAGCAGCGCGGTGCTCACGATCATGTCCCCGATCCGGTCGTTCCGGAGGAGGAGGACCTTGTACGGTCGCGCGTCCCAGTCGGGTGGCGCTTCGCGCGGCTGGGCGGTGAGGCGCGCGAGCACCGCCACGAACCGGTGCCGCACGAACTGCTCGAGGGAGCGCCCGGCCTGCTGCAGCGGCGAGTAGCGGCGGACCGGGGGGTTCATGACCGCGGGCGGTGCGTGTCGCCGCGCGTCAGATGCGGAGTGCCTGCGGTAGCGCCGCCACGAAGCCCTTCATCTCGTCGGGGGTGCCGATGGACACGCGCACCCAGTTCGGGTAGTTGGGAAAGGCGCGGCCCACCAGGTACCCCGCCACTTCGAGCGCCTTGCGGACGTCCGCGTTGGGTCGCCCCGCTTCGAAGAAGATGAAGTTCGTGTGCGAGGGCGCGCTCCGGCGTCCGAGCGTGCGGAGGGCCTCCACGGTGTACGCACGGCCCACGGCGTTCTGCTTCGCGCACCAGGTGGTGTACGCCGGCTCGGCCAGCGAGGCCGTGACGGCGGCGCAGGCGAGCGGATTCACCTGCCCCATCTGGAAGGCAGCGAGCTTGGCGACGATGGCTGGCTTCGCGATGGCGAAGCCGATGCGCACGCCGGCCATGCCATGGATCTTGGACGCCGTGCGGGAGAGGATCACGTCGTCCCCGGCCTTCACCAGTTCGATCATCGACCGGTATCCCCGGTCGTCCACGTACTCGTGGTACGCCTCGTCCACGAGGATCATGGCGCGGGCCGTGGTGGCGCGCACGAAGTCGCGCATCGTGTCGCCGCCGAGCATCGTGCCGGTGGGGTTCTGCGGATTGCAGAGGAAGACGAGCCCCGTCTTCGGGCCGATCTTCGCGTCGATGGCCTTGAGGTCCATCTCGAGCGCGTCGGTCTGCGCCACGCGGTGCACCGTGAGGCCGGAGACGTCGCCGTAGCGCCCCACCTCCTCGTAGCTCGGCCACGGCGTGATGACCTCCTTGTCGCGTCCGGCGTAGGCCGCCACCGAGAGGGCGAGCACCTCGCGCGACCCGGCGGTGACCAGTACGTGGTCCTCCGGCACGCCGTTCAGCGCCGCGAAGGCCTTCCGCAGTTCGGCCGCCTGCGGGCTGTTGTACCGGTTGTGGTACGGGAAGGCGTCGAGGAAGGCGACCTTGGCCTTCGGGTTCATCCCGTACGGATTCTCGTTCCGGGCGAGGATCACCGGGCCACCGGCGTTGCGCGCGTGCGCGGCGGCGTCGAGGGCACGGGTCCAGTCGGCGGACGCCGGCGCCATCGCCGCGACGTCGCGCGGCGAGAGCAGGGCGGGCAGGGCAGCGGCGCCGGCCAGGGCGGCGGAGCCGCGCAGGAAGTCGCGACGGGACGAGCGCGTGTCGGTCATGCGAGCCTCGGGCGGTCGGTGTTGCGCCTGCTCTCCAGCACGCCGCCCATGCGGCGCGCCCTCACGCCGTGAGACTACCGACCCACGCGCCCACGGGCAACGCCTTGGGGAGGCGACGCTGCCCGCAGGCCATGCGATGGTTGCGGGTCACCCCGGCTTGTGCATCTGGTCGTGATCGGTGGCCGGTGCGCGATGGTCCTTCCGCTGGAACGCCAGGAACTCGCGCACGGCGCGCCGGGCCGCCGGGTCGGTGGTCGTGATGCGCACCTCGCCGCCGCCCGTCCGCTCCCGCATGCCGTAGCGGATGCGCGCGCTGCGCGCCGCCATCACCGCGGTGCCCGGCACGACCTGGGCATGGGTGGCGAAGGGGGCGCTGAAGTCGCCTTTCGCGAACGCGGCCGTGATGTCGCGCAGGTGCGCGCGGATCGTGGCGACGCCGATGGTGTCGGCGGGATCGCGCACGAGGACGATGCGTCCTCCGTCCTTGAGGTCCTCGAAGACGTGTTGCGAGGAATACTGGTCCACCCCCATCACCTTGGCGCCGCGCGCCTGTACCGCGGCAAAGGCCGTGTCTGCCGGGGCCTTCATCGGCATGGCGTGCGCGGCGTGCGCATCCGCCTTCGGCGCGGGCGCCGCCACGGCGGGCGCGGCCACGGCAGCCGCCGGCATCACGTGCCCGGCGTGCTCGCCGATCATGTTGCCGTCCCGGTCATGCTGCATGACGAAGCCGCGGGCCACGCTGGGCGTGGGCAGGGCCCCGAGGTTGCCGAGCACGGCGCCCCCCATGTTCTCGAGGCCCATGTGGCCGGACATCCGCTTCCACCCGTCCACCGTCATGACTTCGGTGGTGTCGTCACGGTACGCCGCGGCCGCCACCATGAGGGCGCGGCGCTTCCCCTCGCGCGGCAACACCGGGTTGGCGAGGATGTCGCTCACCACGTCGTGCAGCGAGTGGAGGTTGTCGAAGATGATCGACGCTTCCGGGTACCGGGCCGCGAAGGCCGGGGCGATCGCCGGCGTCATCGGCATCACGTACGGGAGGGTGCGCGGCGGGTCGACGAGCATGAGCCGAAACCGCGCCAGCGCCTCTGCCACGCCCGCCTGCTGCCCCTCGCGCGTGGTCGCCGTGACCAGCGGCTCATACAGCCCCATCTGCAGCCAGTGATAGGCCCAGATGAGGCCGTTGAACTTCGGGTACTTCTGCCGGAACGCGAGCGAGTACGGCTGCTCCTGCATCAGCGCCATGGTCTTGGGGCGCGACGAGAAGGCGAGGTCGGCGCGCGACTTGTAGACCAGCACCAGTTCGGCGATCTCGGCATCCTTCGCCGGCCAGTCCAGGCGCGGGTCGGCCAGCACGTCGTAGATCTGCCGGTGGAGGATGTGCGCCCACTCGAACATCGCCTTGATCTCCGGCGCGAGGCGCGAGAAGCGCGGCGCGATGGCGCGCTCGGCCAACGGCAACCTGGGCGGCGAGAGCAGGATCTCGCGCGTGAGGCGGTTGTACTCGTCCACCTCGAGCGCGTCGGGCCCGGCCTCGGGACGTCCCCAGAGCGTCTCGCTCAGGATCGCGTGGCCGTAGTCGAAGGCGTTGAACAGCCGGTCGGCGGCGGGGAAGTCCTGCCGGAAGCGCCAATTGTGCGGCGCCTGCACGTACATCTGGTCGTAGACCGTGGTCCACTGGGCGTGCGCGGCGGCCGGCACGGCGGCGAGCACGGCGGCGGCCATCCCGATGGCATGACGCATGGCGCGCATCTCAGCGCCCTCCCATGCGGCTGCCCCAACGCCAACCGAAGGCCACGGCGCCACCGACGGTGGCGTACCAGGCCTCCTCGCCGGCGCCCCCCCGGCGCCCGACCCCCACGTCCATCAGCCAGCGCGGGTCGATCTGGAACCGGGTGCCAAGCCCGACGCTCCACTCACGCCGGCCAACCTGCGCGAGTGGCTCCCGCAGCGTGGCTTCCACGCCCACGAGGGTGGAGCTGAGCGGCCACGTCTTGTCGAGGGCGACGCCGGCCTGCCAGCGCGCGAGCTCTCGCGCCCCGGGCCCGGCCACGCCGGCGGCCGCACCGGGCGCGTCCCCGGCGGTGTACAGCACGTTCGCGTGCAGCCGCACCCCCGCGTCGAAGGATCGGGTGGCGAGCGCCGTGAGCCCCGTGTACACGCGATCCGGCCCCAGCCCGCCCGCGGGCAGGAGGGCCGAGAGCCGGAGCGCCATGGCAGGCAGCGCCTCGCTCTCGGTGTTCAGTTGATGCAGCACGCCAACGTCGATGCCGGCGAGCGCCGTGAGGCGTGCCCCGGCGGCGTCGAGCATCGCGATCGGGAACCCGATCTCGAACTCGGTGCGCGGAAGGAGCCCCAGCGTGAGGCCCGGCTCGAGTCCCCAGTGGTACGCGCCGCCGGCCGACCGCTCGAGGCGAAGCGGGGCAACATTCAGCTCCATGGACCATCGCTCCATCGCAATGGCGTCCTCGATCGTCAGCGGACGCCCGCGATCGGTGTTCATGAAGTCGGTCTGTGCGCGCACGGGGCGCGTCACGGTGACCACGAGGAGCAGCAGCGCCGCGCGGCGCAAAAGCGCGGGCGCGAACGAGAACGGGAACGACATCGGCGGGTCCGGTGAAGAAAGGCCAAGGCCACCCAGCGCCTGCCGGACATGCGTCCGGTGCGCGGGCGGCGATCACGCGCACGCCGAGGCGTGCGCCGGACCGGCTATCGCGGAGGGGGTGGTTCCGGCGCGATCGCGCGCGACGTGAGCGCGACGGCGCTCGGCGAGATCCCGGGCTCCGGAACCGCGACTTCAGCGGCCGTGGTCGTCGTGGCCACCAGGCACACGGTGGCCGACGCGCAGGCGGCCATGAGCGGGCACGAGGTCGAGGGCGCATCGGGTGCCGGAGCGCGCCTCGGTGCAGCGGGTGCGGCGGGCGCCGGCGACGCCGCGTCGGGCGCCGGGTGGTGCATCGTGTGCAACGCCGCGTCGGACACCACGAGGGGCGCCGCCTGGTGCGTCGGCGCCGGGTCGAGCGCCGACGCCGAGGGGTGCATCGCCGACCGTGCATCGCACCACGCGAGCGCGCGCGCTGCCTCTCCCGGAAGGAGCAGCAGCA
>JANLSF010000107.1:0-5274 GCA_031362285.1 Gemmatimonadota bacterium
CAGTGCAACGTACGTACCGGGGGAAGCTGCCGTTTCGACAGGCTCTCCCGGGGGCGCACCGGCCCCCCTGCCGATTCCCGAACCGAAGGTCAGGCTCTGGCACGCAACTTCCGGTAGGTAACACCAATGACGATCGACCGCCTGCCCCTGTCGCCGTTCACGCTCCGCCTCCTGGGCGTCCCAGACCTCCGGGACGCCGACGGGGTGCCGGTCGAGCCGATCGCGGCCCAGCCAAAGCGCATGGCCCTGTTGGTTCGCCTCGCGCTCGCTGGCGACGACGGGATCTCCCGGCAATCGCTGATCACGCTTCTCTGGCCGGAACTCGACGACACCCACGCCCGCAACGCCTTGCGGCAGTCACTCCACTTCCTGCGCCGGCACCTCGGCGCGCCCGCCGTGCGGACGACCGACGAGCGCGTGGCCCTCGATGCGGCGCACGTGGCATGCGACACACGGCAGGTGGAGGAGCTCCTGGAGCGTGGCGACAACGAGGCCGCGCTGGCGCGTTGCGCCGGCCGACTGGCCGACGGGCTGCACGTGGCGGGCTCAGCCGCGTTCGCCGACTGGCTCGACACCGAGCGGAGGCGGTTCGCGCGGGTCCTCGCGGAAGCGGCCTGGCGGCTTGCCGACGCGGACGAGGGAGGGGGCCGCGCCACGGAGGCGCGGAGGTGGGCCGACCTCGCGATGGCGATCGCCCCGGACGACGAGGCATCGCCGCGCCGACGCGCGGCGCTCGACGACCGGCTCGCCGACGCGGGGGACGCACAGGCGCGCCATTGCGTCGCTGCGCAACACGAGAAGGCGCTCTCCTTCCCCTGGTATCAGCGGCCGGCGGCCACGTGGGGCGGCTTCGCGGCCGGCGTGCTCCTGGTGCTGGGCAGCGTGGGCGTGTCGCGACTTGATGCGACGCCGCCCCTCGTGCCCGAGCGCGTCGCCGTGTTGCCCTTCGTGGTGCACGGCGGCCCTGAACTGGCGTACCTGCGCGAGGGCATGGTGGACCTGCTGGCGGCGCGGCTCGATGGCATTCCCGGCTTGCGCGTGGTGGACGCGCGCCTCGTGCTGCGCACGGCGGGCGACGTCCCGGGCACGGGCCCGGACAAGGTGCCGCTCGTGGCCACGCGCCTGGCCGCGGCCCACGCCGTCACCGGCACGATTGCCGACTCGGCGGGGCAGCTGATTGTCGAGGCCTCGATGTTCCGCGCCGACGGCCGGCTCGAGGGGAGCGCGCGATCCGTGGCGCCGAGCGAACGCGAGCTCCTCGGGGCGATCGACGCCGTGGCCCGGCGGTTGATCGAAGTGCGTGGCGCCGGGGACCGCGACCACCTGAGGCAACTGGCGGCGCGCACCACGTCGTCGCTCGACGCGCTGCGCGCCTGGCTCGAGGGGGAGCAGGCGTTCCGCGCGGGCCGATACGTGGCGGCCACCGACGCCTTCCAACGCGCCGTGCTGCTCGACACCAACTTCGCGGTGGCGTACTTCCGCTTGGGACTGGCGGCGGCGTACGCCACGGCCGGACAGAGCGACGTGTCCCGCACGGCCCTGCCCGCCGCCCTCCGACACGGCGATCGCCTGGGCGCGCATGACCGCCTGATGGTCGAGGCCCTGTTCGACGACTGGCACGGCAAGGGCGACTCGGCGCCGGTCCTGTACAAGCGCGCGATGGCCGAGCGTCCCGATGATGCCGAAGCCTGGTTCGCCTACGCGGATTTTCTGTTCCATCACGGTCCCCGCGAGGGGACCGGCCTCGCGGCCACGCGACCGTATTTCGAGCGGGCGCTGGCCCTCGACTCGGGCAACCTCTCGGCGGTCGTGCACCTGGGGCGCATTGCCGCGATCGAGGGCGACCACGATCGGCTGCGCGCCCTCGCCCTGCGCGAGCGCGCGCTGCGCAGCGCGGGTGCCGTGCCCGGCGAGGTGGCCTGGATCGCCGCCGTCGCGCGCGGCGAGTCCGACACGGTGGCGGCGATGCTCGAGGCACTCTCGAGCGCGAGCGATGAGGTGGCCACCGACTTCGCCTGGCGGGCCGCGAGTTACGGCGGCGACCCCGCGGTGGCCGTGCGCGTGCTCCAACGGCGGGTCGAGGGGGACCGCCCGCTGCACGTCCGGGCCTCGAACGTGCTGGCGCTGGCCCACTTCGAGATGCAGCGCGCCCGACCGGCGTCGGCGGCCCGGCTGATCGATCAGGTCCGGAGCCTCGCCCCCGTGTCGGCGTTGCTCGCCGAAGGGAGCCTGCTCTGGGCGGCAGCGCCGTCGCCGGAGGCGCTGCAGGCGGCACGGTTCCGCCTGTCGCGCTGGCGCACCAGTGCCGGGATCGGGTCCCCGCTCGAGGATCACGGCGCTGCCAACCGGCTGGCGTTTGCGGCGAGCCAACTCGACATGGCCACGCAGGCCGCACTCGGTAACGACGAGCTGCTCACGCGGTTCGTGGCGATCTGCGAGCGCCAGAACGCGCGGATCCCTTATGAGTTCGAGAGTGCGCGACAGGTCGATGTATGGGGCCGCGCGCGGCACCTGCTGCTCTCCGGCGACACGGCCGGCGCGCTGCACCTCATGGAGCAGCGCGCCCATGACCCGTATCCGCGAGGCTCGGTGGTCTTCATTGCCGGCGTCGCGCACCTCGAGCGGGCCCGCCTGCTCGCCGCCCTCGGCCGCGTCGACGATGCGTTGCAGTTGCTCTCCACGTTGCCCGAGGAGAACGGACACGACGCCGCGGTGCTGCCGGCCGTCGCGCTCCTCCGCGCGCAGCTGCTGGCCTGGCGCGGTGACCGCGCCGGTGCGCACCGCGAGGGCGAGCGGCTGCTGCGGATGTGGCGCGATGCGGAACCCACGGAACGTGGTCGCCTCGATCTCGTGCGGCGCGTGATGCGCGGGGAGCAGCCGCGCGTCATCGTGCGGAACGGGGGCGGATCGGGCCGCGTCGGAAGCGGAGGGCGGTGATCGCGCTTCCTGCGGTCGCGCGCCTCAGCCGGCGAGCGACTTCCGGAGCAGGTTGAGCACGGCCTGCGTGGCACGACGCCGGATTTCGTCGCGATCACCCACCATGCGTGGCATCACGGCCCGCACGCCGTCGGGCGTGTCGATGGCGACCCAGACCGTACCGACCGGCTTCTCGGGAGAACCGCCTCCCGGACCGGCCACGCCGGTGATGGCGAGACCGACCTGGGCGCCGAAGCGCTCGCGCACGCCGCGCGCCATCTGGCGGACCACCGGTTCGCTCACGGCGCCGTGCGCGTCGAGCTCCGCCTGCGCGACGCCCAGTTCGCGCACCTTCACGTCGTTGCGATAGGCGATGGTGCCGCCGAGCATCGCGTCACTCGAGCCGGGAATGGCCGTGAGCCGCATGCCGAGCATGCCGCCCGTGCAGCTCTCGGCCACCGCCACGGTCCAGCCGCGCGCACGAAGGAGGTCGAGCACGACGGCGGCGAGGTCGGCGTCGCCCTCGCCGTACACGCCATCGCCGATGCGCGCGCGCAGCTCTGCACTCGCCGCGTCGAGCGTGGTGTCGGCGGTACCGGCCGAGAGTCCGCGCGCCGTGACGCGGAGGTCCACCCCTTCCCACCCCGGGAGGAAGGCGAGCGGAAGCCCCTGCACCTGTCGACGCACGTCGGTGAGCTGGTCGTGGAGCGCCGACTCGGAGATGCCGGTGGTGCGCACCGTGCGCGACCGGATGACCGTTCCCACGGCGCCCCCGCGCCAGACGGCGTGGCGCGGGCGCAGCGTGTGGGCGAGCATGCCGCGCATCTCGCGCGGCACGCCGGGGAGCATGGCCACCCAGCGGCCGTGATCGTCGTCGAGCCAGATGCCCGGCGCGGACCCGTGGCGATTGGCGAGGACCTCGGCGCCCTCGGGGATCATCGCCTGCAGCTTGTTCGACTCGGGCACTTCGCCGGGCCAGCCGCGCGACTTCCACATCTCCACGAGGCGCGCCCAGATCCCCTCGTCGAAGCGCATCGGGCGGCCGAAGATCGCGGCGATGGACGCCTTGGTGTTGTCGTCGCTGGTGGGGCCGAGGCCCCCGGTGGTGATGACCGCGCCGGTGCGTTCGAGGGCGTCGCGCACCGCCTCGGCGATCTGCGTCGCGTCATCGCCGCAGGTGGCGCGGCGCGCAATGCGGTAGCCGTCGGCGCCGAGCTCGCGGGCCAGGTGCGCGGCGTTGGTGTCGATCGTGAAGCCGAGCAGCAGTTCGTCGCCGATGGTGACGACCTCGAGGGCATCACGCGGCGGTGTCATCGCGGCGGCGCGTGCGGCGCGCCGGCGAAGACCTCGGGCCCGTAGCGGCGCGCATAGAGCCAGAGCGACCAGAGGGCAAGGACCACGGCGGCGACCATGGTGACGCCGCCAACGAGGCCGTTGAACGTCGCCCACGCCTTCCAGATGGGGCTCGGGCCCCATCCCTCGGCTCGGGCGAGGGTGAGGGCGGAGAACCAGACGTAGGCTGCGCCCACCCAGACCGACTGGAAGGCGGTCTTCCACTTGGCCGGCCCGATGGCGGAGATGACGACGCCGCGTCGGGCCGCCAGTTGGCGGAACAGCGTCATGAGCAACTCGCGGCCGAGGACCACCACCGGCACGAAGAGCGGCAACGTGATCAGGACCGGCTCGCCGAAGCCGAGCTCGAAGGGCAGGTGCTGCGCATCGGGGAGTCCGCTCTGCTGCGGCAGCAGTTCGCTCGCGGGCGCCTGCAGCAGGTACATGGCCACGAGTGTGCCGGCGAGGAGGAGCTTGTCGGCGAGCGGATCGAGCAACTTGCCGAGCGTGGTCTCCTCGTTGCGCTGGCGGGCCAGCTCACCGTCGATGTAGTCGGAGACCGCCGCGACGACGAAGAGGCAGAAGCCGGCCGAGCGCGCCTCCCACTCCGGCACGAGGGCGAGCCACGTCACGATCGGCGCCAGGAGAATGCGGCCGGTCGTGATGACGGTGGGCAGGTTCACGAGCGGCCGGCGGCAGGCAGTTCGGCGGTCAGGCGAGCGACTTGAGGACGAGCTTGCTGACGGCGCGCAGCGTCTCGAACACGCCGTCGCCGGTCACGGCCACCGCCTCGAAGTACGTCCCGTGCTCGATCCATTCACCCGTGGGGAGCTGCTCGACGAGGTTCTCGCCGGCGTGGAACGGATCGGGGGTGGGTCGCTGCTTCGACGGCTCGGTGACTTCCCACCCCGGATTCAGCATCGCCTGCAGCTCCTTGAGGGGCGCCGCGTTGGGGAGGTCGCGCTTGTTGTACTGGATGACGAACGGCATCTTCGTCAGGTCGTACCCGTACTCGGCCATGTTGTC
>JANLSF010000116.1:0-15079 GCA_031362285.1 Gemmatimonadota bacterium
TCTGGCAGGCGCAGCGCACCAACCGCTCGGGGGCGGGCCTCGGGCTCACCATCTGCCGGGGCATCGTGGCCGGTCACAAGGGCCAGGTCTGGATCACGAGCGAGCCGGGGAAGGGCACCGTGGTGAGCTTCACGCTGCCCATCGCGCTGGGCGAGGGCGCGCGCACGCCGTGAGCGCCCTGTTCTCGCCGCTCGCGTTGCGCGGCATCACGCTCCGCAACCGCATCGGCGTCTCGCCCATGTGCCAGTACTCGTCCACCGACGGCCTGGCCGACGACTGGCACCTGGTGCATCTCGGCGCCTTCGCCACCGGCGGTGCGGGCCTGGTGATGACCGAGGCGACCGCGGTCGTGCCCGAGGGGCGCATCAACGTGGGCGACCTGGGCCTGTGGAACGATGCGCAGGTGCCGATGCTCGCGCGCATCACGCGCTTCATCCGCGCTCAGGGTGCCGCGCCCGGCATCCAGCTGGCACACGCGGGGCGGAAGGCCAGCGTCAGGCGACCGTGGGAGGGGGCCGGCGTCCTGCGCCCGGAAGAGGGCGGCTTGGCCGACGTCGATGGTCCGAGCGCCATTCCCTTTTCCGCGGACACCCTCGTGCCCCGCGCGCTGACCGCCGAGCGGATCGCCGGCGTCGTCACGGCCTTCCGTGACGCGGCGGCGCGCGCCCACACGGCCGGCTTCGAGGTCCTCGAGGTGCATGCCGCGCACGGCTACCTGCTGCACGAGTTCCTCTCACCCGTGTCCAACCAGCGGACGGATGGCTGGGGTGGGCCGATCGCGCACCGCATGCGCCTGACCGTCGACGTGGTCGACGCCATCCGCTCGGTCTGGCCCGATCGGCTGCCGCTCCTCGTGCGCATCTCGGCCAGCGACTGGAGCGACGGGGGCTGGACGGTGGAGGACTCGGTGATCCTCGCGCGCGTGCTCGCCGACCGCGGCGTCGACCTGGTCGACTGTTCCTCCGGCGGCAATGTGACGGGGGTGCGCATCGCGATCGGTCCCGGGTACCAGGTGCCCTTCGCGCGGCAGCTTCGACGGGACGCCGGGGTCCGGACCGCCGCCGTCGGGCTGATCACCGATCCGCGGCAGGCGGAGTCGATCATCGCCAACGACGACGCCGACCTCGTGTTCCTCGCCCGCGAACTGCTGCGGCAGCCGCGCTGGCCACTCCTCGCGGCCCACGCGCTCGGCGTGCCGGCGCCATGGCCACCGCAGTACGAGCGGGCGAAGTTGCGCTAGCCGGACGGTCCCGGGCGCGGCGGTGACCACGCTTTTCCGCCCGGCGCCGCCGAGCCCCGGTTGTCCCCCCGCGTAACCCCCGGTAAATTCGCGTGTTATGCCATTTCCGACCCTGCCCGCAGTTTTGGCTGACGTGCAGCGCCGGATCGCCGATGCGGTGGTGCGGGGCGAGCGGTCGCAGCGCGTCACGATCATCGCCGTGACCAAGACGTTTGGACCCGAAGCACCGAGGGCCGCGTACGAGGCGGGGCTCGCCGACGTCGGCGAGAACCGCGTCCAGGAAGCCCTCGACAAGATCCCCCTGGTGCACGCGCCGTTGCGCTGGCACCTGATCGGCCACCTGCAGCGCAACAAGGTCAAGTTCGTGGATCCTTTCGTCCTCGTGCACGGGATGGACACGCTGCGCCTCGCCGAGGCGCTGCACGCGCATGGCGCCGCGCGCGGACGGCCCGTGCCGGTGCTGCTGCAGGTCAACGTGATCGGCGAAGCGAGCAAGGCGGGACTCCCGGCATCCGAGGTGCCGGCGATGGCGCTGGCCCTGCGGCGCCTCGATGGTCTCGAGGTGCAGGGGGTGATGACGATGGCCCCGTTCGACGCCGACGCGTCCGTGTTGCGCACCACCTTCGCGGGGGCGCGCGCGAGTCGCGACCGCCTGCGCGACGCCGGGCTTCCGGCACCGGAGCTCTCCATGGGCATGTCGGGTGATTTCGAGATGGCGGTCGAGGAGGGCGCGACGATGGTGCGCCTGGGCTCGATCCTCTTTGGCACGAGGACACAATGACGGACGAATCGTTCCACCTGACCCCGCTCGACGTGCGCCGCTTCGAGTTCGCCTCGGCGCTGCGCGGCTACGACAAGGCCAAGGTCGACCAGTTCCGCGACCAGGTGGCCGACGAGCTCGAGCGCGTGACCCGCGCCAACCAGGAGCTCGACGCCAAGGCCAAGGGGCTCACCGACCAGCTCAAGCAGTTCAAGGATCGCGACAAGGCGCTGAATGACGCGCTCGTGAGCGCGCAGCAGTTGCGCGCCGAGATCCGCGAGCAGGCCGACCGCGAGGCGCAGCTCATCCTGCGCGAGGCGCGCGCCGAGGGGGACCGGCAGCTCGAGCAGGCGCGGGCCGATATCCGGAAGCTCACCGCCGAGATCGACAACCTCGAGCGGGTGCGCCGCACGTACCTGCTCTCGCTCAAGACCATGGTGGAGAAGCAGATCACCGAGGTCGAGGCGCTCACGCAGTCTGCGCCCCCGGGCGCGGAGTCGGTGAGGAAGGTGGCCGAGAGCGGCGGCGCCAACGGGGCCGCCGACACGGCGGCTGACCGCAAGAGCGGCTCCTGGCTCGACTCGATGGTGCGCGAGTAGTGACGGTCGTCGCGGGCGGTCGCCTCGCGTCGGCCCCCTCGGAGCTGCGCGAGCAGATCACGCGCGCGGCGGACGCGGTGCGCGCGCGCTGGTCGCACGTGCCCGATGCCGCCCTGATCCTCGGCACCGGGCTGGGCGCACTGGCGGGCGAGATCGCCGTCGAGGCCGAGATCGCCTATGGGGACCTCCCGGGTTTCCCGCTGTCCACGGTGGAGTCGCACGCCGGTCGCCTCATCGCCGGCACCCTGGGTGGCAAGCGCGTGCTCGCGATGCAGGGACGGTTCCACCGGTACGAGGGGTATTCCCTCCAGCAGGTGACGTTTCCCGTGCGGGTGCTGCGGGCGTTGGGGGCCACACGGTTGATCGTGTCGAACGCCTGTGGTGGCATGCACCCGCTCTGGGCGGCGGGTGACCTGATGCTCATGGCCGACCACATCAACCTGCTCGGTGACAGCCCGCTGATCGGACCGAACGACGACACGCTGGGGCCGCGCTTTCCCGACCTCTCCGCGTGCTATGCCGAGTCGCTGCGCGCCCACGCCCGCGCGGTGGCGCGTGCGCATCGGCTCACGCTCCGCGAGGGGGTGTACGTCGCCGTGGCCGGCCCGAACCTCGAGACCCGCGCGGAATACCGGATGCTGCGCGCGATGGGCGCCGACGTCGTGGGGATGAGCACCGTGCCCGAAGTGATCGTCGCGATCCACGCGGGCATGGAGGTGCTGGGGCTGTCGCTCATCACCGACCTGTGCCTCCCCGACGCGCTCGAACCGGCCACGCTCGCCAAGATCCTGGCCGTCGCCGCGCGCGGGGAGCCGCAGCTCACCACGCTCGTGCGTGGCGTGCTGGAGCGCCTGTGACGCTCGCCCGCACGGGCGAGGCGCCGATGCCCGCTTCGGTGGGCCGCTACCGTGCCCTGCCGCCCGAGCGCGGCGCCGACGAACTGGAACGCGACCTGCTTGCCCAGTGGGAGCAGGAGCGGCTGTTCGAGGCCTCGCTGTCGGCGCGCGCGCAGGCGCCGCGCTGGACCTTTTTCGAGGGGCCGCCCACCGCCAACGGGCGACCCGGCATCCACCACGTCTTCGCGCGCACCCTCAAGGACCTCTTCTGCCGCCATCGCGCCATGCAGGGGTACCTGGTGGATCGCAAGGCGGGCTGGGACACGCACGGCCTGCCGGTGGAGATCGAGGTCGAGAAGAAGCTCGGCATCTCGGGAAAGGCGGACATCGAGACGGTGGGCGTGGCCGAATTCAACCGGCTCTGCCGCGAGAGCGTGTTCACGTATCGCGCCGACTGGGAGAAGCTGTCGGCGCGCATCGGCTACTGGCTCGACTACCAGCGACCGTACGTCACGTACACGAACGACTACGTGGAGAGCGTCTGGTGGGCGCTCAAGACGCTGCACCAGCGCGACCTGCTCTTCCGCGGCCACAAGATCCTCCCGTACTGCGCGCGCTGCGGCACGGCGCTGTCGAGCCACGAAGTGGCGCTCGGCTACAAGGATGTCGAGGATCCGAGCGTCTACGTGGCGCTCGACCTCGTCGAGGATCCGGCGACCACGCCGCGCGTGACCTCGTCGCTCGACGGGCCGGGGCGCAACGCCGCGCACGCCGTGCTCGGCGCCAAGGTGGCGCCCCACGCGGGGCGCCGCCGCATCCTCGTCTGGACGACCACGCCGTGGACGCTCGTGTCGAACGTGGCGCTCGCGGTGCATCCCGAACTCACCTACGTGGAGCTCCGCAAGAAGAGCGGCGCCGAGTGGACGATCCTCCTCGCCGAGGCGCGCTGCGCCGGCCTGCTGGGCGCCGACTGGGCCGACCGGTGGGACGTGCTGGCCGCGCGCGCCGGCAGCGAGCTCGTGGGGCTGCGCTATCGTCGTCCGCTCGACTGGAGCCCCATGCCCGACGAGGGGGCGCACGAGGTGATCGTCGGCGAGCGGTTCGTCACGGCCGACGACGGATCGGGGGTGGTGCACCTGGCGCCCGCCTTCGGCGCCGATGACTTCGCCGCCGGCAAGCGCCACGGGCTCGCCTTCCTGCAGCCCGTCGATGCGCGCGGCCGCTTCCCCGACGACATGGCGCTCGTGGGCGGCCGCTTCGTGAAGGACGCCGACGCCGAGATCATCGGCGAGCTCGAGCGTCGCGACGTGCTGTGGAAGGCGCAGACGTTCGTGCACAGCTATCCCCACTGCTGGCGCTGCGGCACGCCGCTCCTGTACTACGCGCGCACGAGCTGGTTCATCCGCACCACGGCCTTCAAGGCCGACATGCTCGCGCGCAATGCGGCCATCAACTGGAACCCGCCCGAGGTGGGGGTCGGCCGCTTCGGCGAATGGCTGGAGAACAACGTCGACTGGGCCGTCTCGCGCGACCGCTACTGGGGCACGCCGCTTCCCGTCTGGGTCAACGACACCGATCCCGCCGAGATCGAGGTCATCGGGTCGTTCGCCGAGCTCGCGGAGCGCGCCGGCGTGGTCGTCGGCGAGGGCTTCGATCCGCACAAGCCGGCCGTGGACGCGTACACGTGGCCGGCGCCCTCGGGCACCGGCACGATGCGCCGCGTGCGTGCGGTGATCGACGCCTGGTTCGACTCGGGCTCGATGCCGTTCGCCCAGTGGCACTACCCGTTCGAGAACCGCGACGCGGTGGCCCGCGCCTTCCCGGCCGACTTCATCGCCGAGGGCGTCGACCAGACGCGCGGCTGGTTCTACTCGCTGCTCGCGATTGCCACCGGGCTCGGCGACGCGCTGCCGAACAACGCCGCGGGCACGGCCGCGCCGTACCGGGCCGTCGTCGTGAACGACCTCGTGCTCGATGCCGAGGGGCAGAAGATGTCGAAGAGCAAGGGCAACGTGGTCGATCCGTGGACCGTGCTCGAGCGGCACGGCGCCGACGCCACGCGCCTCTTCCTCGTGCTCGCGAGCCAGGTGTGGCTGCCGCGGCGGTTCGACGAGGGGCAGATCCGGGAGACCGCCGGCCGCTTCCTCGTCACGCTCAAGAACGTCTACCACGGCATCTTCGCGCAGTACGCCAACTTCGGCTGGGCACCGTCGAGCGCCGATCCCGCCGTCGCCGACCGGCCGTTGCTCGACCGCTGGATCCTCTCGCGCTCGGTGAGCGTGGCGGCGGAGGCGAACGCGGCCCTCGACCGGTTCGACGCCACCGCGGCGGCGCGGGTGATCGTCCAGTTCGTCGACGAGGACCTGAGCCGCTGGTACGTCCGGCTTTCGCGCGACCGGTTCTACGACGTGGACGGTGCCGACCACCGCGCCGCCTTCGCCACGCTGCATGCCGTGCTCACCACCTGTTGCCGGCTGCTCGCGCCGTTCGCACCCTTCGTCACCGACTGGATGCATCGCGAGCTCACGGGCACCTCGGTGCACCTCGCCCCCTACGGCGGGGCGGTGGACCCGCGCGCCCTCGATCCCGCCCTCGACGAGGCGATGGCCGAGATCCGCGCCCTCGCCACTCTCGGGCGCGCCGCCCGCGAGACGGCCAAGCGCACCGTCCGGCAGCCCCTCGGGACCATCATCTGCGTGACGCAGAGCCCGCGGCGCGACCTCATCGATGCGCTCGTGCCGCTGCTGGCGTCGGAGTTGAACGTGAAGGCCGTGCGCTTCGCCACCAACGCCGAATCGCTGGTGACGCTCGAGGCGAAGGCGAACTTCCGGACGCTCGGCAGGAAGTTCGGGAAGGCCATGCCCGATGCCGCGGCGGCCATTGCCCAGCTCTCCAGCGCCCACCTGCGCGCCTTCGAGGGCGGGGAGCCCCTGGCCGTCACGGCCGGCGGCGTGACGCACGAGCTGTCGGCCGAGGACCTGACCATCGCTCGGCGCGCGAGCGGCGACGTCGTGGTGGCCGAGGCGGCGGGCCGCTTCGTGGCCATCGACCCGACGGTCACGGACGAGTTGCGACAGGAAGGGATCGCGCGCGAACTAGTAAGTCGCGTGCAGAAGCTGCGCAAGGAGCTGGGGCTGGCCGTGAGCGACCGCGTGACGCTGCGGCTGGCCGGCCCGGCCGAGATCGAGGCTGCGGCCGAGGCCCATCGGGCGACCATCGCTGACGCCGTCTTGGCGCGCTCGTTTAAGATTGGTGAACTTCCGGACCACCACCCGGCAGCCCGGACGCTCGACCTCGACGGGGTCGCGGTCCGGGTGGCCATTGAGAAGGACGAGTAGACGAATGACTTCCCACTCGAAGTCGACCAAGAAGGTGACGCCCAGGGCCGCAGTGAAGGCCAAGCCGAAGGCCGTAGTGAAGGCCGCGCCCAAGGCCGTGGTGAAGGCCGCACCCAAGGCCGCAGTGAAGGCCGCACCGAAGGCCGAGTTGAGGGCGGCACCCAAGGCGACGCCCAAGGTCGCAGCGAAGCCGGCGGCGAGTGCGGCGAAGCCGGTGCCGGCCAAGGCGCCCGTCGCCGTGACCGCGTTCACCGCGACCCGGACCCCCGTCGCGAGCCCGCCGATCGTGAAGGCCAAGGCGATGCCCAAGAAGCAGCTGCAGCACCTCGAGAAGCGACTCCTCGAGGAGCGTCGGCGCGTCCTCAAGGAACTGGGCAACCACGACGAGACGTTCGATGGGGGCGATTCCGGGCAGAACGCCTACTCGTTCCACATGGCCGACCAGGGCACCGACGCCATGGAGCGGGAGAAGGCGTTCCTCTTCGCGAGCCAGGAGGGACGGTTCCTGTGGCACATCGACCAGGCGCTGCGTCGGCTGTACCGCTCGCCGGACACCTTCGGCGTCTGCCATGGGTGCGGGCAGATGATCGCCTTCGAGCGGCTCGACGCGCTGCCGCATGCGCGGTACTGCATCAACTGCAAGCAGAAGGAAGAGGATGACAAGCAGAAGAAGGGGTGAGTCCGCCCTCTTCTGGGGGACGCTCGCCTCGGTCGTGCTCACCGACGCATTGAGCAAGGCCGCGGCGGTGGCCGCACTGGTGGTGCCGCACAACGAACTCGCCGTCTTCGGCGACTGGCTGCGCTGGCGGCTGGTCTACAATCCCGGCGCCGCCTTCGGCCTCCACGCCGGGGCGTACTCGCGGGTCATCTTCACGGTGCTCACCGTCGTCGCGCTCGGCATCCTTGCGCGGGTCTTCCTGTCGACGCGCCCCGGCGACCGGCCGCGCCTCGTGGCCGTGGGGCTCGTGACCGGGGGCGCCCTCGGCAACCTCATGGATCGGCTCCGGTCGTCGCTCGGCGTCGTGGACTTCATCGACGTCGGCGTGGGCGACCTTCGCTGGCCCACGTTCAACCTGGCCGACATCGCCGTCAGCACCGGGGCACTCCTGCTCGCGTGGGTGCTGTGGGTGGACGACGAGACCGCCCGCGCGCCGGCCAGCGAGGTCGAGGTCCTCGAATCGATCGCCGCCACGGCTGACGTCGAGCCGCGCTGATCGCGCCCCGCGCCCCATGAGCCGCATCCGCACCCAGCTCCTCCTCATCGCGGCCGTCGTCGTGGCGGCCGACCTCGTCACCAAGCGACTCGCGCTCGCCTACCTGCCGCCAACGGGGATTCCGCTCGAGGTCGTGAGTGACTACCTGCGGTTCACGCTCGCCTTCAACCGCGGCGCGGCATTCGGCATGCACGTGGGCGGCTGGTCGCGCGTGGTGTTCTCCGTGTTCGCGGTTGGCATGGTGATTGTGCTGCTCGTGGCCGCCGGCCGGTTGACCGGTCCGGTGCAGCGACTCACGGGGGCCATGGGGCTCGTGGCCGGGGGCGCGATCGGCAATCTCGTCGACCGGCTCCGGTGGGACCGCGGCGTCGTGGATTTCATCGACGTGGGCGTTGGTGCCACCCGGTTCTGGACCTTCAACCTGGCCGACTCGGCCATCACCCTCGGCGCCGTCCTGCTGCTCTGGCCCGCCGCTGACCGCGCGCCGGCCGACGTCGCCCCGACCACCTCGCCATGAGCGGCCCTCCGGCCCCGGGAGGCGCGGCGCCGGGACGGCATGAGCGGGAAGCGGGCGACGTGGCGGGGTTGCGCCTGGACTTGGCCGTGTCGGCGTGGCTGGGCGTCTCGCGGACCCGTGCCGCCACCCTCGTCGCCACGGATCGCGTGCGCGTCAATGGCCGCCACGAGCGCGCGAGCTACCGGGTGGACCCGGCGGACCGCCTGAGCGCCGACGTGCCCGCCGCCGAAGGGCGGGACGTCGTACCGGAGGAAATCCCGCTCAGCATCGCCTACGAGGATGACGAGGTGCTGGTCGTGGACAAGCCCGCGGGCATGGTCGTGCATCCGGCCCCGGGACACTGGTCGGGCACCCTGGTGAACGCGCTCAAGGGTCGGGGCGGGGCCCTGTCATCGTCCGGGGACCCCGACCGGGCCGGGCTCGTCCATCGCCTCGACAAGGACACGTCGGGGTTGCTCCTCGTCGCACGGACCGAGCGCGCCCACCGCGTGCTCTCGGCCGCCCTGGCCGCCCGGCGCATCGAGCGCCGCTATGCCGTGGCGTGCTGGGGTCACCTGGGCGAGGACACCCTGACCGTGGACAAGCCGGTGGGCCGCGACCCGCGCGACCGGCAGAAAATGGCGGTGGTCGCGAACGGCCGGACCGCCCGCACCGACTTCCGGCGACTGGCCCACTTCCCGAGCGCCGACCTGCTGCGGGCGCGGCTGCACACGGGGCGCACGCACCAGATCCGCGTGCACCTCTCGAGCGTGGGGCACCCCGTGCTCGGAGATGACACCTACGGCGGCGGTGGCGGGCGCAAGCTGGCCGGGCTCCCTCCGCGGCGGCACTGGCTGCACGCGGCGTGGCTGCGGTTCTCCCACCCGGTGACGGGGCAGCTCGTGGATCTGCGCTCGCCGCTCCCCGACGACCTGTCGTCGAGTCTGGCGATCCTCGCCGACACCGGCGAGGGCGCGCCCACCCTCGCCTCGCTCGATTTCTACAGCCTCGACGGCTGAGCGACCGCGCGCCCTGGAGTTCGCTCGGGGTTCGACCGAAGCTCGACCGACGCGGCTCGGCGGATTCAATCGGGGACCTACGTTGCGCCGAGGGGGTTCGCGGCGTCACCGCTGCGGTACTTATCCCTTGCGCGACAAGGCTTTAGCTTACGTCGCACAGGGTCCCCCGGCACGGCATGCCTCCCATCGCGACACAGTCACAACACGAGACGTCGGCCACGGCCTCGATGCGCTGCCTGTTGTTCGCGGCGGGGGGACGGCTGTTCGGCTGCGATATCGGCGCTGTGCGGGAGATCATCCCCATTCGCCGGGCCACGCGGCTGCCCGGGGCGCCAGACTTCGTGATGGGGCTCATCAATGTGCGGGGGTCGGTGGTGACGGTGATTGACCTCGTGCGGCGCTTCGGCGGTGCGGAGGCCGATCGCGTGGACGGGTCGATCATCATCGCGGATTTCGGGACGCGCACGGTCGGGCTGGCCGTCGATGCGATGCGCGACGTGCAGTTCGTGGTTCCACGGTCGGTCGACACGGGCGGGGCGGCGGCGATCGCGGCCGGACTTCCGGCCTCGGTCGTGACCGGCATGGCGGATTCGACGGAGGGATTGGCGATCCTCCTGGATGTGGGGACGGTTCTGCGACAAGTCATGACTTCGGCGGAGGGAGAGTCTTGAGCCATACAGTGCTGGTGTGCGACGATGCGATCTTCATGCGGACCATGGTCGGCGACATCCTGCAGCAGGCGGGGTTCGAGATCGTCGGCGAGGCGGAGACCGGCATCCAGGCAGTCGAGAAGTACAAGCAACTGCGTCCCGACCTGGTGACGATGGACATCGTGATGCCGGACATGGGTGGCATCGACGCCGTCCGCGAGATCACGAAGTTCGACCCGAACGCCAAGGTCCTGATGTGCAGCGCCATGGGGCAACAGGCGCTGGTCGTCGAGGCGATCCAGGCGGGGGCGAAGGACTTCGTGGTCAAGCCGTTCCAGCCGAGCCGGGTGCTCGAGGCGGTGCAGCGGGTACTCGGGTAGCGGGCGCCGCCGCGCGGCCCGGTCGGGCACCGCGCGGCCAGCGACCCGTGAAGTGCGCCGGGCCTCCTGGGGCCGGCCCTCTCCCTTCCGCCGCCGAGTGACCGTGGATCCCTCCCGCTACGCCGAATTGTTCCTGACCGAGAGCCAGGAGCACCTGTCGGCGATCAACCATGCCCTGCTCGAGCTCGAGCGTGCCCCCGGCGCGGATGCGCCGGTGGCGGCGCTCTTCCGCGCGATGCACACGATCAAGGGCATGGCGGCGACGATGGGCTATCAAGCGGTGACGGCGCTCGCCCACGAAGCCGAGTCGCTGCTCGACGCGGTGCGGCGCGGCGGCCTCACGGCCGACGTCGCCGTGACCGACTGCCTCTTTGCCGGGGCCGACCTGCTCGAGCGGACCATCGAGGCCGCCACCCAGGGGCACGAACCGCCCGATGCCGAAACGCTGCTGGAGCGTATGCGGGCCTTCTCGCGCTCGGCGCGAGCCACGCCGCCGCGCTCGTTCGCCGCGGTGCGCGGAGCCCACGCCGGGACCCGCGTCGTGCTGACGCTCGAACCCGACACGCCGCTCAAGGGCGTGCGCGCCTGGATGGTCGCCCAGAAGCTCGCCACGCTTGGTCGCCTCGTCGCCACCGAGCCCCCGGAAGGGGCGCTGCAGGCGGAGCAGTTCGACCTCACCTTCACCGTGGTGCTCGAGACCACGGCGTCGGCGGAGGCGCTGCTCGCCGTCGCCCGCGGGGCCGGCTACGTGACCGCGGCGGAGGTGGCGCTGGCGAAGCCGCCCGCCGGCGAGGCGCCGTCCGATGGCGACGCACCCGCGCGCCCCTCGGCCGCGATCCCGCGGATGAGCGGCGCGGTGACGGCGGAGTTTGCCGTGGCCGACGCGCTCGGCGGGGGCCTCAAGGCCCAGCGCCACATCCGCATCGACTTGCGGCGCCTCGACACGTTGATGAACCTGATCGGCGAGTTGGTGATCGCGCGCGGGCGCCTGCAAGCGGTGGCCGCCGACCGGAAGGACGCGGAGGCGGACGAGGCCCTCGCCCACGCCTCGCGCCTCGTGAGCGAGCTGCAGGACGAGATCATGACGAGCCGGCTCGTGCCCGTCTGGCAGGTGTTCGACCGCTTTCCGCGCCTCGTGCGCGACGCGGCGCGCTCGCTCGGGAAGGACGTGGACTTCGTGATCGAGGGCAAGGAGATCGAGCTCGACCGCTCCATGCTCGACGAGATCGGCGAGCCGGTGGTGCACCTGCTGCGGAACGCGGTGGACCACGGCCTCGAGACGCCGGCCGAACGCCGCGCCGCCGGCAAGCCGTCGTCGGGCCGCCTCCGGCTCTCGGCGCTGCGC
This sequence comes from Gemmatimonadota bacterium, assembly GCA_031362285.1. Lineage (GTDB taxonomy): Bacteria > Gemmatimonadota > Gemmatimonadetes > Gemmatimonadales > Gemmatimonadaceae > JACPPC01. The sequence continues at coordinate 11,878 of JANLSF010000116.1, forward strand.
GACCGAGCGAGCGTGCTCATCCGCGTCAGCGACGACGGTCGCGGCATCGACCGCGCCCGCGTCCTCGCCAAGGCGCAGCGCCTCGGGCTGGTGGAGCCCGACCGCGAGGAACTGACCGACGAGGAGCTGTTTCGGTTCATCGCGCGAGCCGGCTTCTCGACCGCCGAGACGGTCACCGACCTCTCGGGCCGTGGGGTGGGCATCGACGCCGTCGCGACGCGCGTGCGCGCGCTCGGCGGCTCGCTGGAGCTCAAGTCGGAGGATGGCCGCGGCACGACGGTGACGGCGCGGCTGCCCGTGACGCTGGCGATCATCCGCGCCGTGCTCGCGCGGGTCGGCGACGAGACCTACGCGGTGCCGATGACGCACGTCAGCGAGACGATCGAGCTGCCCGAACACGTGCACGAGACGGTGAAGGGGCGGGAGGTGCTGTCGCTGCGCGACGACGTCCTGCCGCTGGTGCACCTGCGCGATGTGGTCCGCATGCCGCGCCGGCGTTCGCCGATCGACCACGTGATCGTGCTGGAGATGGCCGAGCGGCGCGCCGGCGTGCTGGTGGACCGGCTGGTTGGGCAACAGGACATCGTGGTGAAGCCGTTTGACGGGGTGCGGGACGGGCCCTCGCTGTTCAGCGGCGTGACCATTCTCGGCGACGGGGCCCCGGCGCTGATTCTCGACGTGAATTCCCTCCTCTGACGGAGCCGGCATGGACGACCTTCGGTCCCTGACCCCGCAACAGCTCGACGCCCTGCGCGAGGTCGCGAACATCGGCGCCGGCCACGCGGCCACCGCGCTGTCGCAGATGACGAACGCGACGATCATGATCAGCGTCCCGCGGATCACGATCGCCCCGCTCGAGGACGTGCCGCCGCAGCTCTCGGCCCCCGAGGAGCCCGTGGCCGCCGTGCTCATGCAGATGCTCGGCGACCTGGCGGGGCGCACGCTGCTCGTCTTCCCGAAGCCCACCGCGCTCCGGCTCTCGGAGCTGATGCTGCGTCGCCCCAAGGGGTCGTGCACCGAGCTCGGCGAACTCGAGCAGTCGGTGATCAAGGAGGCGTCGAACATCCTGAGTGGCGCCTACATGAACGCGCTGTCCGACTTCATGGGGATGATGCTGCTGCCGTCGCCGCCCTCGCTGGCGATCGACTTCTCGAGCGCCGTGATCACCAGCGCGTACCTCCAGTTCGGCCACGACTACGACCTCGTGTTCTGCGTCGAGAGCAGCTTCTACATGAAGGACCTCGACGAGCACCTCCGCGGCTTCTTCCTCCTGCTCCCCGATTCCGCCTCGCTGCAGGCGATCCTGCGCGCCGTTCGCGTCGGCTGACCCGCCCCCCGCCCCCGTGACCACGAGCACCCTCACTTCCGAACGCGATCGCGATGTCCTGCGATCGTTCGCCCGGCGGATCGATCCGTCGGACGCGGGGGCGCACAACAACCTCGGGGTGCTGTACTACAACAAGGGGCTGCACGAGGAGGCCGTGCAGGCGTTCATGCGCGCGCTCGAGCTCGACCCGAAGATGCAGGTCGCGCAACGCAACCTCGAGATCGCCTACTTCCAGACCGGCTACTACGACCGCCGGGTGGGCGAGCTGCGCGACGTGCTGCGGAGCCAGCCCGCCGACCGCGGCGCCCGCTGGGAACTCGGGCGGACGTACGCCCTGCTCAACGAGCATGCCGCCGCGCTGGCCGAGTTCACGGAGCTCCTGCACCACCATCCGGAGGACCTCGGGGCGCTCGTGCAGCTGGGCCTCGCCGAGAAGGCCATCGGTGACCTCGACGACGCCCTGCGCTGGTTCGACCGCGCCGCGGCGCTCGATCCCGGGTCGTCGATCCTGCACTTCCACCGGGGCGAGGTCCTCTACAACAAGGGGATGAACGATGACGCGCTGACCGCACTCGCCCGGGCGGTGGAGCTGAATCCGGAGAATGCCGACGCCCACTACCTCACCGGCTTCGTGCTCGGCGACATCGGCCGGCACGAGGAGGCGCGCGCGGCGACAAAGCGCGCCATGCAGCTCAACCCGTCGCTCGCCCGCGCGCAGGCCAACCTCTCCATCGACCGGAACAACGCGCAGACCTACGAGCAGCTGGTGCCCGGCGGCACGGAGCGCCGCAGCGCCCAGCTGATGGCCGTCTCGGAGGACGGGCAGCTCGCGCACTACAACCTCGGGGTCGCCTTCCGGCAGAAGGGCTACTATCAGGACGCGCTCAAGGAGTATCGCATCGCCCTCGAGCGCGGCGAGGAGCGCGACCTCGTGCGGCAGGCCATGGCCGAGGTGTACCTGCTCACGCGCGACGTGCAGCAGGCGGTCGCCATGTACGACGAGGCGTTGCGCTACCAGCCGGCGTCGCCGAAGCTGTGGAACGAGCGGGGGGTGGCCCTGCACCAGGACGGGCGCTTCGACGTGGCGGCGGAGAGCTACCGCCACGCGATCGACGCCGACGGACGCTACCCGCTGGCCTGGAACAACCTCGGCGTCGCCCGCTACCACGCCGGCGAGCCCGAGGACGCCATCGACGCCTTCCGGCGTGCGCTCGAGATCGAGCCCACGTTCGTCAAGGCTCGGCTCAACCTCGCGCTGCTCCTGTACAAGAAGAAGCGGCTGCAGCTGGCCCTCGAGGCGTACCGGCATGCCCTCGCCGAGGAGCCCGAGCACCCCGTCGCCTGGAACGGCATCGGCCTCGTCCTCGCCGAGCTCAAGCGCTACGAGGAAGCCCGCGCCGCCTTCGCCCGCGCCATCCAGTCGCGTCCCGAGTACGCCGAGGCGCACTACAACGTGAGCTTCACGCTCTCGAACCTCGGCGACTTCGAGGGGGCGCTCCGCGAAACCAAGCGGGCCCTCGAACTCGACCCGTACTACGTCGCGCAGAAGTTCGAGCTCGCCATCGACCTGATGCACGAGGATCCGGACTTCTCCGTGGTGCCGGACCTGGGCGGTGAGCGGCGTTCGTCCGCCCCCGTGCAGGAATTCTCGTTCGATCCCGGGCTGCTCGACTCCGTGTTCACCACGCTCGCCGCCCCCGCCGCCGTGCCCGTGGCACCGGTCGCATCGGCGGCGTCGGCGGGGGGCGCGACGGCAGCCGGGGTCGCCAGGGTGCTGAAGACCTCATCGAGGAGCCGCGGGTCGAATGCGAATTCGGCCACCGGCGCCGAGCTGCGGTGCTCGCCACCGAGGTCGGGTACGATCGAGAAATCGGG
>JANLSF010000022.1:0-2138 GCA_031362285.1 Gemmatimonadota bacterium
GTTCGCGCCGATCCGCGACCCGTCCACCGTCGTCTTCCCGGCCACGAAGTCCACCGCCGGGCACCCCGACGCCCCCTGGCAGCTCGACATCGTCGCCCCGCCCGTCGTCGTGTACTCCGCGAACTCTCCCTTCCAGTTCAGGTGCGGGTACACCGTCGTCCCGTCCGGCTGGTTCTGCAACCCCGAGCGCACCACCACCGCCGGCATATCAATGCCCCCGGCGTGCAGGTACGCCACGTCGCCCAGCCAGTCGCGCTCCGTCGGCGACGCGGCCGGCGTGATCATCGGGTCGCCCACGCGCCGTTCCACCAGGATCTGGTCGCCGTCCCACACCGTCCACTGGTAGAAGCTCGCGCACACGGCCGCCGTGGTCGGGCACGTGTTCCACCGCCGTGACCGGAGCAGAACGCGCCGCCCCAACGCGTCGTAGTTGTACTCCTCGAACACCCCCCGCCGCCCGGGGGTGCCGTCGTTCCCGATGTTCACGGGGCCGGGGCCGATGTAGCGATCCGTGACCCGCAGCATGTCATCGGCGCCGTAGAAGTACTTGGTGAACTCCCGGTGAATGCCGTTGCTCCCGGAGTCGGAGACGGCCCCCGTGCCCTGCTCCCGCGAGGTCATCCGGTCCGTGTGGCCGCCGTCGTACCAGTAGGAGTCCTGATAGTAGTAGTAGGGGGCCTCGGCCGGGTCGCTGAAGCTCTGGACGAGCTGGCCGTCGGTGTTGACGGACACGTTCTTGAGGCGCTGCGGCTGCCCGCCGCCGGCGTTCAGCCGCCAGGTCCGGTTCCCCTCGCCGTCGCCGTCGTAGTGCTCCTCGCGGAGCGTGCCCCCCGACGTCTCGCCCGACCCGCTGACGGCGCCCATGCCGGTGTAGGTGAAGCTGACGTTGCCGCCCACGTAGACCGCGCTCGCCACGCGCCCGGCCGCGTCGCGCGACTGCGATTCGGTCAGGAACGCGGCCGCGTTGACGTCGGTGACGAGGCGCGACTTGGGGCGGCTGTCGGCGTCATAGACGCGGACATCGTGCACGTTGCCGGGATAGTGCAGCGCGCTGGTGCGGCCGAGCACGTCGATGTCGAAGCGCACGGTGCGCGCCTGGAGGTCGGTGATGGTGGCGAGCGCGCCGGTGGTGTCGTTGTAGCTGTAGCCTTGGGAGCAGCCCGTCGTGGATCCCGTGCACCAGGCGCCGCTCGGCAGAGTCAGGCTCGAGCGCCGGCCCGCCGCGTCGTACGGGAGCCGTGCCTGCTATCGCGCATTCAGGAGGCTTTTGTTCGGTCTCTTAAAGAGGCCTTGCCGACGAAGTCGATGGCCAATTCAACCAAGCGCCCTCGCTCGTCCGGCTCGTCGTCAGGACCCAGCCCGTTCTCCACCAACTCGTCGGCAAGAATCTCACGGACCCTCTCAGCATCCGAGTGCGGAATAGCTTCGGAACCGATTCGCGCTATGACATCGACGAGGTCAGGCGCGCGCGCGCAGATAATGTCCTTGATCAGGCGCACAAGCGCTCGATCTTCAACGCCACCCGGGTAGATGCTCACGGTCGAGCTCTCCATCCCGCCGAGTTCCTTGCCCAAGTTGTGATCACCTCTCCCGCCTTGTTTAGGACTACGGTAGCGTTCTCGCCGATGTACTTGATCGCTCCGCTGGCCTGCTGAACAACTTTCGTCGGATTCTTGACTGCCGCAAGTATGGCCTCGGTAGCGACACCTACTCCGTCGCGCGAAATTGCTTGATTGAGACCATGAGCAGTATAGCCGGTGATCTTTCCGGCGACGGCGTTGCCTGCCGCCCCGCCTTCGCCAGGAACCGCCAGCACCATCGCAAGTCTGACTCCGCCTTCGACGGGATGGCCACTCCCGATCGCGTCCCCCGCCGACGCGGCCCCATTGAGCCCTGTCGCCTCCAGCCCTGCGTTTAGCAAAGCTCCGCCGTTCAGTGCGGCCGCTCCGAGGTTTCCACCTCGCTGCGCGCCCCAATCCGCGATGGCTTGACCTAGGCACTCGGTCCACGCGCTGGAGTCCTTACACGGATTGAGGCCGAGGGGATCCGAGTAGTTGATCGGATCCCCACCCCCAAACCCATACAGGTTGAGCCCCCCCGCCAACCCGATCGGGTCCTGCTGCGTGAACCGCCCGCTG
>JANLSF010000176.1:0-2062 GCA_031362285.1 Gemmatimonadota bacterium
GCGGCAGTTCCGGCGAACGCCGCGCCGCTAGCCGCTGCAGTGTGGCACCCGCTCCCATCAGACCCAGCGACCCCGCGAAGCAGAGCTTGGCCATGCCCACGCCCAGCAGCCACGCGAACCCGGTGAGGTGCCACGGCAGCCAGAGCGAGGCGCCCGTGACGACGCCGAGCACCAGTCCGAGCGCGAGGAGGAACTGGCCGGAACGTCGCATGGGCGGTCCTGGCGGTGCGGGGAGGAGAGCGGTGGAACTCCGCACCGCACTGGATGATGGCGAACCGTTCCGCCGGAGTCCATACTGCCGAGTCCGCGTGACACGCGCGTGCGGACTCCCTCGCTGCGTGGAGCAAGCCCCGTGAACAGCCGTCGCCAATTCCTGATTCGCGCCCCCATCGGCCTGATGGGCGTCGCGGCTGCGTGCCGCGGCGCTGACCAGGGGAGTGTTCCCGCGACCGCGGGCCCGACGCCGTCCACGCCCGGTGCGCCACCCACCTTCGGCGCCACCGCCGTGGCCGGACCGGAGGTCTCGGCGGCCACCTTTGCCGAGGCCGAGAAGCTGGTGCAGGTGCACTACACCGAGGCCGATCGCGCCATGGTGGTGAAGAGTTGGCGCACCTCGCTGGCCTCGACGCTCGAGCGGCGCGTGGGGCCGCGCCGGGTGGCGATCCCGGACGAGCTGTCGCCCGCGATGGTGTGGAGCCCCGCGCAGGCCGTGGCGTTCACACCGAGCACGCGCGACCGGTTCGTGCGTGGCGCGGCCGATCCTGGCGCGCTTCCCGCGAGCGACGACGACATCGCCTTCGCGCCGGTGACCGCGCTGTCGCGCTGGATCGAGCGCAAGCAGCTCACGTCGGTGCGCCTCACGCAGATCTACCTCGACCGGATAGCCCGATACGACCCGCAGCTGCGCTGCGTCATCACCGTCACGCGCGACCATGCGCTCGCGCAGGCCAAGGCCGCCGACGCGGAGATCGCGGCCGGCCGGTATCGCGGGCCGCTGCACGGCATTCCCTTTGGCGTGAAGGACCTGCTCGACACGGCCGGGATTGCCACCACCTGGGGCGCCGAGCCGTATCGCGACCGGGTGCCCGCGCGCGATGCGGTGGTGGTGAAGCGACTGCAGGACGCCGGCGCGGTGCTGATTGCCAAGCTGAGCCTGGGTGCGCTGGCCTTGAACGACATCTGGTTCGGCGGGCAGACCATGAACCCGTGGCTGCTCGAGGAGGGAGCATCGGGCTCGAGCGCCGGGCCGGGCGCGGCCACGGCGGCGGGGCTCGTGGGATTCTCCATCGGGAGCGAGACGGGGGGAAGCATCGTGAGCCCGAGCATGCGGTGCGGCGTGACCGGGTTGAGGCCCACGTTCGGCCGCGTGCCGCGCACGGGGGCCATGACGCTCTGCTGGTCGCTCGACAAGCTGGGTCCGATGACGCGCGGCGTGGAGGACGCGATGCTGGTGCTGCAGGCCATCACCGGTCCCGACGCAGCCGACGTGTCGAGCGTGACCAGCCACCTGGACTACGACGCGAAGGCGAGCGTGGCGGGGCTCAAGGTGGGTGTCTTCCCCACCTGGATGAAGGAAGCGCCCGCCACCGACGTGGATCGCGCCGCGCTCGCGTCGCTACGCTCGCTTGGCCTCGTGCCGGTGGACGTCGCGCTCCCCGACATTCCGCACAGCGCCCTCAACCTCATCCTGTTCAGCGAGGCCGCGGCCGCGTTCGAGGAGCTCACGCTTTCGGGGAAGGCGGGCCAGCTCAAGGTGCAGCTCCCCGACGCCTGGCCCAACCTGTTCCGCATGGCGCGCTTTCTCTCGGCGGTGGACTTCGTGCAGGCCGACCGGCTCCGGCGCCGCTTCGCAGAGGAGATGGCGCGCATCATGGCCACGGTGGACCTGCTGCTCGTGCCGAGCCTGCGCGACGAGATGCTGACCATCAGCAACTTCACCGGGCATCCGTCCATCACGCTGCGCACCGGCTTCGTGAACGTGTCCGAGGCGCGCAGCGATTGGGCGCCCAATCCCGCCCAGCCGCTCCCCCGGTTTGCCACGCCGCGCCGCGTGCCGCACGGC
>JANLSF010000230.1:0-5108 GCA_031362285.1 Gemmatimonadota bacterium
GGCGCCGTGCTGCTGCTCGACGGCCGCGCGAACGGGGCGCTGCTGTTCGTGCCGCGCCCGGCTCCGCTCGTCACGCGGGGGGTGATCGCGCCGGGGTCCGCCGCGGCCGCGAGGCTGGGACTCACCAGCGTGCTGCCGATCGACTCGCTCGAACCCTGGCTCCGCGCGCGGTTCAAGGCGGCCCCCACCACCGCCTGGGTCGCACCGGTGGATGCCCGCGGCACCGTCGCCACGCCCCTCCCGATGGCCGCGTCGGTGGTCCGGTGGCAGTCGTGGCTCACCGCGCTCGGTGCCGCGCGCGCCACGAGCGCGGTGCCCGTGCTGCGTCCGCTGCGCGAGGTGAAGGACGCCGACGAGCTCGCGATCCTGCGACGCGTCGCCCAGTCGAGCAGCGCGGGGTTCCTGGCGGGACTGCGTGCGCTCGCTCCCGGCCAGCGGCAGTCGGCGAGCGAACTCGCGGTCGTGCAGGCCTGCCACGCCGCGGGCGCGCGTTCCGTGTCGTTCTGGCCGTGGACGATGAGCGGCCCCAACGCCGACTTTCACGCCTTGTGGAACAGCTTCCTTGCCTATGACCACGTCGACCGCGCGATGCGCGCGGGCGAAGTGGTACGCGTGGACGTGGGCTGCCAGGTGGATCACTACATGGGCGACGTGGGTCGCACCGCGCCGGTGAGCGGCCGGTTCACCGAGGGCCAGCGCGAGGCGTGGGACCTGTTCATCGCCGGCTACCAGGCCGGGCGTGCCGTGCTGCGCGACGGGGCGAGTGCTCGTACCGTGTACGACGCGGCGCTGGCCGAAGTGCGGCGTCGCGCCCCGGCGCTACGCACGACGCAGGGCCGGGAGGCGGCGCGGGTCCTCCTCGCCCCCGATGGCACCGAGGCGTGGGAGCTGCACGGCGTGGGGCTCGACGACGCCGAAGGGCTCCCGGACACGCTGCGCGCGGGGATGGTGGTGGCGTACGAACTGATGCTGGTGGCCGGGGGCGACGGCTTCTACCTCGAGGACATGATCGCCATCACGCCGGGCGGCCACGAGGTGCTGACGACGGGGCTGCCCTACACGGCCGCCGAGATCGAGGCGGCCATGCGGTCCCCGAACGCACGACGGGCCGGCACGCGCGTGCCAGCCCGTCGGTAACCGGTCGCGAACGACGGCGGGGCGATCAGCCCGGCTTCGTCGCCTTGATGGCCTGCATGACGATCGCCTCGACGCTCGAGGGCGTCGACATGCGACGGAGGCGCTGGGCATCGGCGCCGAGCTGCTTCCACATCGCGATCACCTGCGGGCGCTCGGCGATGGCCGCCGACGCGTCGGAGATCTCGCCATCGAGCCACGCGTGCAGCGCCGGGCTGGCCAGACGCGGCTCCAGCGCATCGCCGTCGGCGAGGGGCACCTGGGGGACGGCATCGGGAACCGCGGGACGCGTCGCCGGACGCTCCGTTCCTTCGTTCACGTCTCGATTCTTCATCACGCGTATTTCTCCTCCAGCAGGGCCTGTAGCGCCTCGCGAGCTCTATGCACGCGCATCTTGAGCGCTCCGACCGTCGTATGCAGCAATTCGGCCATCTCCTCGTACGACCGTCCCTCGACATGCTTCATGACGAAGGCTTCCCGGAGACTTGGCGCGAGGTGCGCCAAGGCCGCATCGAGGTCCGTCCGGAGTTCCGTCCGGTCGAGATCCTCAGCGGGGGTCGCATAGGTAGACGGTTGATCGTCCTCATCGTAACTCAGGTGGGTGCGCCGGATGTTTTTCAGCCAATCCTTGCAGCCATTGGCCACAATCCGGAACAACCAGGCGTCGAACCGGCCCCGCACTTCCGCGAGGTGGCTGAACGCCTTGATAAAGGACGCCTGGAGGATGTCTTCGGCAACATCGGGCGACCCCGTCATGCCCAGCGCATGGCGGTACAGGGGATCGCTATAGCGGCGAATGAGGGTGGAGAAGAGTTCGGATTCTCCGGCGAGAATCCGGTTGATCAACTCCTGATCCGCCTCGGCCGGTTCGGTCATCGGGGGCTGGGCCGTCGTCATCCACGCCTAGTTTAGCGCGGCGGACGCGCACGGGACAGTCCCGCAGACTGTTTGGGCGTGCGCTGCCCCGCCACGACGGCAACAGGCACGTCGCACGAACACCAGGCGCGCGGTCATCCGAAGGCGCCCCAGCCGCGCGCGCGAATGAGGGCCCCGTGCTCGTCGAGCGCGGGCGGCGGAAGCCGGATCGTGCCCGGGAGCGCGGGCGGCATGCCCGTGATCGCCGAACCGCCGGCGTTGGCGATGGCCTCGCGCACCGAGTGCATGCGCCCGCAGGGAACGCGCGCGGCCTCGAGGGCGGCGATCCACGTGTCGGCATCCCGGGTCGCCAGCACGGCGGTCAGCTCGGCGATCAGCGCGTCGCGGTGCGTGACACGCGCGGCATTGGTGGCGAACCGTGCGTCGGTGGCCAGATCCGGTCGCGCGAGGGCGGCCGCGCAGGCGACGAACTGATGGTCATTTCCCACGGCGAGGATGAACGGACGATCCCGCGCCGGAATGAGCTGGTAGGGCACGAGGTTCGGGTTGCCATTCCCGGCGCGATGCGCGTCCTCACCGCTGACCATGACGTTCTGCGCCGCGTAGGTCAGGGCCGCGAGCGCCGTCTCGAGCAGGGAGATGTGGAGGCGCCGCGCGGCGGCCGGCTGGTCGCCCCGCGCGCGCGCGGCGAGTGCCGCGCAGATGGCGATCGCGGCATCCTTGCCGGCGAGGATGTCCACGATCGCCACGCCGTGCTTCATGGGTGCGCCGCCGGGTTCCCCGGTGATGGCCATGAGGCCCGATTCCGCCTGCGCGACGAGGTCATAGCCCGGGCGTTGCGGCTGCTGCGCGAAGCCGCCGATGGTGCACCACACGAGCCGCGCGTGCTCGGCCACCAACGCGTCGGGATCAAGGCCGCGTCGCACGAGCGCGCCGGGGAGGAAGTTGTCGATGACCACGTCGGCGTCGACGATGAGCGCGCGGGCCAGCGCGGCGTCGGCCGGGTTGGAGAGATCGAGCGCGATGCCTTTCTTGTTCCGGTTGATCGAGAGGTAGTACGCGCTCTCGCCGTCGGCATTGAACGGAGGTCCCCATGCGCGCGTGTCGTCGCCGGTTTCTGGTCGTTCGACCTTGATGACATCTGCGCCCAGATCACCCAGCGTCATGGCGCACATGGGCCCTGCGAGCACACGCGAAAGGTCGAGAACTCGTGTTCCTTGTAGCATACTGTTGCTTTAGTGTATTGTTGGTGGTATTTTAATGATTCAGAAATTTCCACCACACGCGCTGTTGAACGATGTTGCCGAACGAAGAACGATTTCAAGCATCGCGTCATGCACCTTGCGTACGTGACTGAAAATCATATAGTTACCCCCCGTCCGACTCGGTCCGCGCGGTCCTATCGGCGCAACCACAAGTCACTCAACACACTAGCACGTTTTTCGTCTCGCGCCCCATACCGGGCACGGAGTTGACACCAATGACGTCCGACAACACCCCGCCAGCCAGCCCGACCCCGCCCGCCCCGCGTCGTGGCCCGGGGCACCGCGGCCAGGACCTGCGTGACGCCGTCGCGGAGATGACGGCCAAGGCGCACGAAATCTCTCTGGAAGCCGGCTCCAAGATGTCGGCGGCCATGCGCGAAGTCATTCACGCTGCGGCCGGCATCTCGCAGTTCGCAACCGAAAGCGCGCGCGACCTCGTCCAGTTCATGGTGCGCCGAGGGCAGATGACGCAGGACGAAGCGGACAAACTGCTCCGGGAAGCTGAGGAGTTCGCGGCGAAGAACAAGCGTCCCGTCAAGGCGGCCGCCGCTCCCAAGGACGACAAGAAGGCGGCGGCCCCCAAGGCGGCAGCCAAGCATCCGGCCAAGCCTGTTGCCAAGCATGCGGCCAAGCCCGCGGCAAAGCCCGTGGCCAAGCATGCCGCCAAGCCCGCCGCGAAGCATCCCGCCAAGCCCGCCAAGGCGGCGGCCAAGAAGAAGTAGCGCGGCCCCGAGCGCCCTCGCGTCATGCGCGTGATCGCTCGGGCGCCGACCCGGCTCGACCTGGGTGGCGGTTGGACTGACGTGCCGCCCGTCTGTGCCGACGAAATCGGCGCCGTCACGGCGATCGCCATCGCGCGCCATGCCACCGTGACGCTCGAAGCCGCGGAGGGCCTCAGTGACGACCTCACGATGGAGCCGCTCGCCCGCTTCGCCCTGCGACGGGCCGGGCTGCACGGCGTGCAGGCGACCGTCAACTCGAACTTTCCCGTGGGCGCCGGCCTCGGCGGCTCGGGTGCGGCCGGCGTCGCACTGCAGGGCGCCATCGCGGCATGGCGTGGCGAGTTCGTGGAGCCGATGGAGCTCGTGCGCCGCGCCCGCATCGTCGAAACGGAGGACCTCAAGGTCGCGGGCGGGTGGCAGGACTACTGCGCCTCGGCGTTTGGCGGCGTGCTCGACATGCGATTCGGCGCCGACCTCCCGACCGTGCGCCCACTGGCCGTGTCCGACGCCGTGCTCGCGGCGTTCGAGCGGCGTGCGGTGCTGGTCTACACCGGCGAGTCGCGCATCTCCTCGCGCACGATCACGGGCGTCCTCGACGCCTGGGGCGCGGGGCGCGGCGACGTGCGCGCCAACCTCGCGCACATGCGCGAGCTGGCACCGCAGATGGCGTCGGCGCTCGAAGGCGGGGAGCTCGACCTGCTCGCCGACCTCGTGCGCGCGCACTGGGAACGGCAACGCGCGCTTCACGAGGACATCACGACCGACCGCATCGACACCCTCATCGCGCGGACGGCGGCGCTGGGCGCGCGCGGCTACAAGGCCCTTGGCGCGTCGGGGGGCGGCTGCGTCCTCCTGCTCGCCGCGGAAGCGGATATCGTGAACGTGCGCCGGACGGCGGCCGCGCTCGGCGAGGTGCTGCCGTTCACCATCGCCCGCACCGGCGTGCAGATTACGGTGTCGCGCTGACGCCCCTCGTCGTTCGAGCCGCGCGGACCGCCCTCCGTCCTCCCGCATGACCCCGATCCCGTTCGCCGATACGCGCGCCCTCACCGCGGCGCTCGTCGCCACCGACTCGCGCAACCCGTCGCTCGCGCCCGGCGCTGCCGGTGAG
>JANLSF010000026.1:0-1742 GCA_031362285.1 Gemmatimonadota bacterium
CTCGCCATTCCGTGAGCAGCCGCCGCGTCCAATCGACCCCGAAGCGCTCGGCCGCTGCCAGAAACGCAGGGATGCTGCTGCCGGTGACGGCTCCGGGGCCGAGCGGCCCTAGCAGCGCCGCCGCAAGATCGGCGTGACCGAGCGCCACCGCGACCTTGGCAACCCTCCTGGCGAACGCGGGCTTCTTCAGCTGCGACGCCCCGTGGCGCCAGAACGGCAACAGGCTACCGGCACTCGCGCAGGCTTGCTCGTTCTCTCCGGCGGCGAGCAGGCGCGACAGTTCTTCGATCGCCCACAACGGGGACGCCTTGGCCCGCACGATGAACCCGTGCGACCGCGGCCAGAGGACCAGGGCCGCGCGGTGGTACCAGCGATCCACCGTGTTGCCATAGTTCCCCATGTAGCCTTCGTGCTCCGACCGGAACGGGGTCATCTCCACGGATGGCCGGGTCGAGCAGATCTCGTCGCTGCTGGCCGCTGCGGGTACCCCTGGATCCTTGGCGCCGTCCCGGCCGACCCAGTGACTGAGCGTCACGCCCGAGTCGCACAGGTCCAGGAGCTCGTAGTCTTCCGCCTCGCGCTCCGGTCGATCGACGCGTCGGTAGCGGCCGTATGGCCTGTCCCAGTGGTCATCCCCGTCGCAGTTCCACACCTCATGGACCTCTGCGAGGGCCAGGTACGCTTCGTAGTCGAGGCGCTGCGCGACCTTCAGAAGGGCGGAAACGCGGGTCCTGTCCTTGCCCTTGAGCCCCGTGAACGCGAGACCACGCTGCGTGTACTCGTGGTCCAGCAAGTAGACCAGCCGATCCGGCACCCCCCCTCGCCCTCGTCGCGCCCATAGCGCGGTCGGACGCGCGTCGAGAAATACGCGTCGATGCTGGCGCCCAGGCGATCTGCCGCCGCGCCACGGGTCTTCTGGCGTTCGGCGGCCGCGCCGTCGTGGACCAGGTGGTAGGTGAGCGCGACGCGGTGGCCCGACTTCACGGGCTCGACCTCGTGCCGGCAATCCGCATAGAAGGCGACCAGAGTCAGGCTATCGCGGTCGCGCCCTGCAGGGGCGAACACGTGGCGCTGGCCGTTGTGAGTGACAGCGAAGGAACCACCGGTGTGGCGCGAAGGAAGGATGATGACGAGGGTCGCCAGCATGCCGTCGACGCGCTCCGAATCCTGGTGAGGGGAGAAGAACTGTCCAGGGCCATAGACCAGCAGCTTGTCGACGACCGGGCGAATGACCCCATCGAGCGGAAGACCGAGGCGACGGCGGATCGTGGGTAGAATCGCGGCCAGTGTCCCCTCGAAGGTGGCGTCGAGCGTGACGTCCGCAGCCGCGATCTCCCAGGTGCTTCGTACGCGCTCGTCGTAGCGGGTCTCGTCTCGAACGCCGAAGGGCGCGAGGTGCGCCGCCGCGATGATCTGCTTCGCGGCGCTCTCGCCTACAGGCAGGCGAACCCGTCCGACGCCTCGCACGCGCAAGCTGAGGTCGGCCGCCGTGATATGTTCCTCAACGGCAAACTCGCTCCTGCCGCCCACGGCTGCGATCGCGGCGGCGACCTCGTTGAGCAGCGGCGATTCCATCCACGATCCTTGCCCCCGTCGAGAGCGCGGCGTCAAGGGCCATCAAGGGCCATCACGGGCGGACAACGCGCGCCTTTTGTGCCTGAAGGCCACCGCGCAGGTCCGGCCATCGGAGGGTAACGCTCGACCTCCCCGAAGGCGTCTCGGCCAACGAACAAGCCGGGGCA
>JANLSF010000037.1:0-5500 GCA_031362285.1 Gemmatimonadota bacterium
GTTCGCGCCCGCGCCGTCCCCGGTCGCCGCCGTCGCGGCGCCGAGACCCTGACCTCGTCGACCGCCCCATGGCCATCGCAGCCGGCATCTTCCGACAGTACGACATCCGTGGCGTGGTGGGCCATGACCTGACCACCGAAGCGGCCACGGCGATCGGACGGGCGTACGCCACCTGGCTCGTCAGCCATGGCATCCGCGGGGCGGTCGCCATCGGACGCGACAACCGCCCCAGCGGGCCGGCGTTGCGCGATGCGCTGGTGGCCGGCCTCACGCAGACCGGCGTGGACGTCATCGACGTGGGCGAGGTGCCCACCCCCACGCTGTACTGGTGCACCCACAACCTCCCGGTCGTGGGGGGGATCCAGATCACGGGGTCGCACAACCCGCCCGAATTCAACGGCTTCAAGCTCTGCGTGGGGCACGGATCGCTGCATGGCGAGGAGATCCAGCAGCTGCACGGGATCATCCAGCAGGGCGCGTACGCCGTCGCCAGCCGGAGCGGCTCCACGTCCACGCAGGCGGTCCTCGACCGTTACGTGGCCGACCTCGTGCAGCGCACCGGGAAGCTCTCGCGCCCGCTCAAGGTCGTCGTGGACGCCGGCAACGGCATCGGGGCCCTCGTGGCGCGCCCCCTCATGGAGGGACTCGGTGCCGACGCCACGTACCTGTTCTGCGACTCCGACGGCACCTTTCCCAACCACCACCCCGACCCCACCGTGGTGGAGAACGTGCAGGACCTGATCCGCGAGGTGAAGGCCACCGGCGCCGACCTCGGCATCGCCTTCGACGGCGACGCGGACCGGATCGGGTTGATCGACCACCTGGGCGAGATCGTCTGGGGCGACCACATCCTGATCCTGTACGCGCGCGATGTCCTGGCGCGGACGGGGAAGGGCCAGCCGATCATCTTCGACGTGAAGTGCTCGCAGGCGCTGCCCTACGCGATCGAGCAGGCCGGCGGCACGGCCGTGATGTGGAAGACCGGGCACTCGCTCATCAAGGAGAAGATGAAGGAGCTGCACGCGCCGGTGGCCGGCGAGATGTCGGGGCACATGTTCTTCAGCGAGGGATTCTACGGACACGACGACGCCCCGTACGGCGCGGCGCGGCTGCTGCGCATCGTCGCCGACAGCGGGAAGTCGGTCCACGAACTGCTCGCCGACGTTCCCAAGTTCGTGTCGACCCCGGAACTGCGCGTGGACTGTCCCGACGACCGGAAGTTCGCCATCGTGGACGCGGCCGTGAAGCACTTCAGCGCGACGCACGAGGTGATCGGCGTCGATGGCGCGCGGGTGCTGTTCGGCGACGGATGGGGCCTCGTGCGCGCGTCGAACACGCAGCCCGTGCTGGTCATGCGCTTCGAGGCCCTGACCGCGCCGCGCCTCGCCGAGATCCAGGGCGTGTTCGACGCCTGGCTGACGACGCAGGGTCTCACCCGATAGCATGACGCCCCGACGGTGGCTCGCCGCCGGGGCGATCGGGCTGGCCGTCCTCCTCCTCGCGGGGCGGGCGTTCGCCGGCCTGTACGTGGAGCACGAGTGGTTCGCCACCCTCGGCGCCCTCCCCATGTGGCGCGCGCGCATGCTGAACACCGTGCTCCTCAAGGGCGGGTCATTCGCCGTCGCCTTCGCCTTCGCCTTCCTCAACCTGTGGGGGGTGCGGCGTTCGGTCGTCCAGCTCGTGCTCCCGCGGCGCATCGGGAACCTCGAGATCGGGGAGCAGGTCCCGGGACGACTGCTGCTCGCCGTGTGCGTGGGGCTCGCGGTCCTGCTCGCCGCCCTGCTCGCGTGGATCCAGGAAGACTGGCTGGCGCTGGCCAATGCGCGTTACGCCGACGCCTTCGAGCAGAACGAGGGTCGGTTCAACATCGACTACGGCTTCTGGGTGACGTGGCTCCCCTTCGAGCAGGGGCTGTACGCCTGGTGCGTGGCGGTGCTGCTCGTGACGGGCGCTGCGGTGATCTTCCTGTACGCGATGACACCGAGCCTCCGCTGGGAACGGGGCGTGCTGCGCGTGTCCACCTGGGTGCGCCGCCACCTCACGGTGCTCGCGGCCGTGGTCATGGTACTCCTCGCCTGGAGCTACCGGCTCGATGCGTACGGCCTGGCGGTGCACGGGTCGGGCGAGGACGGCGCGTACGTGAGCCTCGACCAGCAGTGGACGGTGCCGGCCACGCTCGGTCTCGCCCTCGCGTCGCTGTCGGCGGCCGGGGTGGTGCTGTGGGCCGGTTGGATGCGGCAGCTGCGCGTGGCCGTCGGGACCATCCTGACCCTGCTCATCCTCTCGCTCATCGTGCGGTGGGCCGGCCCGGCCATCGGCCCGCGCCTCGACGGTGGGGCCCGCGCCAGCAACGCGCGTGCCTATGCCGCGCAACGCGCGACGTTCACCCGCTACGCATTCGGCCTCGAGCGGGTCCTCCGAAGCGACAGCGCAGACGTGCCGCCGCTCGTGGCCGACCCGGCGCACGACGTCAGCGCCTACGACGCCGCCGCGCTGGAGCGCACGCCAGAGCGCGGGCGACGCGCGGGACAGGTGCGCGTGGGGTGGCAGGCTCGCTCCGACGGCATGTGGGCGCTGGTGGTCAGCTCGAGGGAAGGCGGCCCATTGGCCGCGTGGACCGCCGCCCGCGCCCCCGCCTGGCAGGGCGGACCGTTCGTGCCGCGGCTGCCCGGCGCCGCGGAGGGCGCCCTCACGCGCGACCTCACCCTGCCGCCGGCGCTCGTCCACGACTCGGCCGTCGGGATCGCCATCGTCAATGACTCGCTGGGCGACGTCGCAGGGGGATCGCTGGCCGGCCTGGGCGGACGCATCCTGCACGCCTGGGCCCAGCAGAATCCGCGCATCGCCACCGGGGAGCTGCCTGGGCCCTTCGCGCGCATCGTCCTGCGGCGCGATGTCCGGGAGCGCGTGCGCGCGCTCGCCCCGTTCCTGGAACAGGGGCGGGTGGTCACGCCGCTGCTGCACGTCGACACGCTCTGGTGGGCCCTGGACCTCTACACGACGGCGACGGGCTTTCCCTTCAGCCGCCACGCCTTCACGCAGGCCATGGGGGAGGTCGCCTACCTGCGCCATGCCGGCGTGGCCCTCGTGCACGCCCACACCGGCCGCGTCGTGCTGGTCGCGGACCGACTGCGCGACCCCATCCTCCGCGGCTGGATGGCGGCCTTTCCCCAAATGTTCACGCCGGTCGAGCAGCTGTCGCCGACCCTGCTCGATGCGCTGCCGCCGCCCGTCGACCTGGTCGAGACGCAGGCCGCCCAACTGGCCGCCACGGGGTGGCGCGGCGAGAACACGCCCGCGCGCCACCTGGCGCCGATCATTGCCGGCGACACGCTGGTGACCGGGGGCGGGCCCACGCTCTTCCTCACGGGACCGGCGGGCGAGCGCCTGCTCACGACCAGCGTGCCCCTCCTCGATCCGCTCGACCGCGTGCAGGCCCTGATCGTCGGAACCGGCGGGGCCAACCCGCACGTGTACTGGGTGCCGGTGACGCCGCCGGACGCCCGATGGAGCGCCGTGGTGGACGCGCTGGGCCGCACGGCCGACGCCCTCGTGGCCGCTGGCGCCATTCCGCGGGGCGAGCGGACGGTGCCGGGCCGCCTGACAGCGCTCCCGACGGCGACCGGGCTCTGGATGGTGCAGCCTCAGTATCTCTGGCCCTCCAGTGGCGCGCCCGTCGTGAGCCACGTGGCGGTCTGGCGCGCGGGCTCGGCGGCGGCGGCACGCGACATCGGGGCCGTCCTCCGCGGCGCCCGCCCCGACGACCCGGTCGAGACCCCCGGCACGCCGGCCTGGCAGGCGCGCATCTCGGCGCTCTACAACCAGATGCGGATCGCGCTCAAGAAGGGCGACTGGGGCGCGTTTGGCGAGGCGTTCGAGTCGCTGGGGCGGCTCACGGGACAACCGCCGATTCGCTAGGTTTCCCGGGCTCTACTCCACGAAATTCAACCCTGCAGGAGTTGTCGTGAACATCCACGAGTACCAGGCGAAGGACATTCTCCGCCGCTTCGGCGTGCCGATCCCGGCCGGCGAGGTCGCCACCACCCCTGCCGAGGCCGAGGCGATCGCCCGGAAGCTGGGCGGCGCGGTGATGGTGAAGGCGCAGGTGCATGCCGGCGGCCGCGGCAAGGCCGGCGGCGTCAAGTTCTGCAAGGACGCGGCGACGGCCAAGGAGAAGGCGACGGCGATCCTCGGCATGACGATCAAGGACCTCGTGGTCGAGAAGGTCCTCGTCACCACGGCGGCCGACATCGGCACCGAGGCGTACGTGGGCATCATCGTGGATCGGAAGACCAAGCGCGCCGTGTTCATGGTCAGCGCCGCCGGCGGCATCGACATCGAGGAGGTGGCCGCGACCACGCCCGAGAAGATCCTCTACCATCCGGTGGACCCGCGCTACGGGCTGCTGCCGTTCGAGGCGCAACAGATGGGCTTCTTCCTGTACAGCGACGCCAAGCAGGCGCGCGCGGCGGCGAAGATCATGATGCAGCTCTACGCCGGCTTCCTCGCGTCGGGGTGCTCGCTGGCCGAGATCAATCCGCTCGTGGTGACCCCCACGGGCGAGGTGATCGCGGTGGACGCCAAGATGGTGATCGACGACAACGAGCTCGACCGGTTGCCCGACATCGCCGCCCTGCGCGACGAGTCGAGCGAGGCCCCGAGCGAGGTGCAGGCGCGCAACGCGAACCTCACCTTCATCAAGCTCGACGGCGACGTCGGGTGCGTGGTCAACGGCGCCGGCCTCGCCATGGCCACCATGGACCTCGTGAAGTACTACGGTGGCGACCCGGCCAACTTCCTCGACATCGGCGGCTCGTCGAACCCCGAGAAGGTGGTGAATGCGCTCCGCATCATCACGGCCGATCCCAACGTGAAGGCGATCCTGTTCAACATCTTCGGCGGCATCACCCGCACCGACGACGTGGCCAACGGGATCGTGACGGCCACCAAGGCGAACCCGCTCAAGGTGCCGATCGTCATCCGCCTCACCGGCACCAACGAGGAACTCGCGATGAAGATCCTGACCGAGAACGGGTTCTCGGCGTCGTCCGACATGGACGAAGCGGTGCAGAAGGCCGTGGCCCTCGCCAAGGGAGGGAAGGCCGCATGAGCGTCTTCGTCGACAAGAACACCAAGCTGCTGGTGCAGGGGATCACGGGCCGCGACGGCTCGTTCCACGCCAAGCAGATGATGGAGTACGGCACGCAGGTCGTGGCGGGGGTCACGCCGGGAAAGGGCGGCCAGAAGTTCGAGGGCACCGTGCCGATCTTCAACACGGTGGCCGACGCGGTGAAGGCCACGGGCGCGAACACGAGCGTCATCTACGTGCCGCCGCCGTTCGCCGCCGACGCGATGATGGAAGCCGCCGCGGCGGGGATCCAGTTGGTCGTGTGCATCACCGAGGGCGTCCCCGTCCTCGACATGACCCGCGTGCGCCCCTTCGTCCAGGAGAAGGGCGCCCGACTCCTCGGCCCCAATTGCCCGGGGCTCATCAGCCCGG
>JANLSF010000301.1:0-1670 GCA_031362285.1 Gemmatimonadota bacterium
AACAAACTGATCGCATCTCACCCACCCCAAAAAAAGCGATCGCCCATCAGGAACGATCGACGCGAATCCATGGGACCACCAGTGGGAGGGCGACGGACGCGGCGTTCTACACCGCGTCCGACAGGCTCGTGAAGTTGAAGTCGCGGATCCTGAGCGCCGGCATCACTTGCCCGGTCGCCGTGCGTTCGGTGGCGCCGAGTTCGTCCAACCGGTTGAGCATCAGCAGCGGGCTCTCGTTCCAGCGGAAGTTCTTGAGCGCCTTCGTGACCTTCCCCTTCTCGATCAGGAAGGTGCCGTCGCGCGTGAGGCCGGTGAGCAGTCCCGATCGGGGATCGAGCGGACGGATGTAGAACATGTGCGTGACGAGCACGCCGCGCTCGGTGCTCGCGATCAGCTCTTCGGTGCTCCGCGTGCCGCCCAGCATCTTGAGGCCGCCAGGAACGCCACCGAAACCACCACCGCCACCGCCACCACCGCCGCCGCCGCCGCCGGTCGCCACCTTCCCCTGCTTCTGCGCCCAGAAGCGCGAGTACGCCAGCTCCTTCAGCACGCCCTTCTCCACCCACACGCGCCGCTGGATCGGAAAGCCCTCGCCGTCGAAGGGATTCGCCAGCAGCTCCGGATCGGACGGGTCGGACAGCAGCGTCACGCGCTCGTCGGCGATCTTCTCCCCCACGCGCGTGCCGCCCCCCTTCTTGCTGAACGCGCTCCGCCCCTCATCGGCCTGCCGCGCATTGAGCGCCTGCGCGATCGACGGAATCATGTCGCCCACCGCCTGCGGCTCGAGCACCACCGTATACAGCCCGGGCTCGATGGCCACCGGATTGCGGCTGGCCACTGCCTTGCGGCCCGCCGTCCGGCCCAGCGCCGCCGCATCGAGCAGCGACCAATCGCGCGCCCCGCCGCTGGCCCACCCGGAGCCGGTGCCGTCCGGCGTGCGGGCGGTGCACGAGAGCTCCACGCGCGTGGCCTTGTGATACGCGAACAGCCCGGCCTTGGTGGCCACGACGGTCACGCTCGCCTGTGCCTCCAGAAATCCGGCGATCGCGAGCTCTCCTGCACTCCCCTGCTCCGCCAGCGCGGCCGTCATCAGCGACTTGACCGCCCCCGCGCGCACCTCCGGCGCCAACGCCGCCGTGCGCTCGCTGTAGGCCGCCACGCTCGCGTACGACTGGGGTCCGAGGTCGCCCATCAGCTCGGCATCCTCCGGCGAGAGCCGCGCCAGCGTCTCCGCCAGCGCCACCGTGCGCTTGAGCGACTCGTCGTCGAGCACGTTGGTGCTCGCGCTCGCGCGCCGTCGCCCGAGGGTCACGGTGATGCTCACCGTGGTGTCCGTGACGCCGCCCGACGTCGTGATCTGGCTCGTGGCGAACCGCGAATTTCCCTGCCATCCCGAGGCGATGTTGACGCGCATCGACTCGGCCGACGACATGGCGAGGATGCGCTGCGTGAGGGCGCGGGCGTCGGCCTCGGAGAGTTCCTGTCGGCCAGCCGCCAACAACGACCGCGGAGCGGCGTCGCGCCTCACGACGCCCTCCCGGTGTTCAGGATGTTCACGCCGCGGAACCGCGCCGGCGGACAGCCATGGCTCACCGAGTTCACCTGGCCGGGTTCCCCCTTGCCGTCGGTGAAGGTGCCGCCCAGCCAGTACGACTTCTTCCCGCCGATCA
>JANLSF010000318.1:0-2961 GCA_031362285.1 Gemmatimonadota bacterium
TTCCGCGCGCCGCCTCGACGACTGGGAGCGGCAGACGACCGAGACTGACCTGTGGGCCGTGAACGTGGCCAGTGGCGCCCTGCGCCGCGTCTCCGACCGCGCCGGCCCCGACCTGAGCCCCGTGGTCTCGCCCGAAGGCAGGATGATCGCCTACACGGGCTACGACGACCGGCACGTGGGCTACCAGAACACGATGCTCTACGTGATCAATCGCGACGGCTCGGGGAAGCGCGTGGTGTCGTCGAAGATCGACCAGTCGGTGGCGCGCCCCACCTGGGCCGCCGACTCGAAGGGGCTCTACGTGCAGTTCGACGAGAAGGGGAACACGAAGGTTGCGCTCGTCGCGCTCGACGGCAGCTACAAGGTGGTGGCGAAGAACCTGGGCTCCGGCACGAGCGCGTACTCGGGCGGCGACTTCTCCGTGTCTCCGGCGGGCAGCATCGCCTTCACCCTCAGCACGCCGAGCGTCCCGAGCGAAGTGGCCGTGACGACCACCGGTCCAGCCGGCACCACGAGGACGCTCACGTCCCTCAACGCTTCCCTCCTTGCGAGCCGCCAGATCGGCAAGGTCGAGGAGATCTGGTACAAGTCGGGCAAGGACCAGCGCGCCGTGCAGGGGTGGATCATCACCCCGCCCGGGTTCGACCCCGCGAAGAAGTACCCGCTGATCCTCGAGATCCATGGCGGCCCCTTTGCCAACTACGGCGACCGGTTCGACGAGGAGAAGCAGGTGATGGCGGCCAACGGCTTCGTGGTGCTGTACACGAACCCGCGCGGCAGCACGAGCTACGGCGAGGAGTTCGGCAACCTGATCCACCACGCCTACCCGGGCGACGACTTCTACGACCTGAACTCGGGAGTGGACGCCGTGATCGCCAAGGGGTACGTGGACCCGAACCAGCTCTACGTGACCGGTGGCTCGGGGGGCGGCGTGCTGACCGCGTGGATGATCGGCCGCACCGACCGGTTCAAGGCCGCGCTCGCGTTCTATCCCGTGATCAACTGGGAGAGCTTCGTGCTCACCGCCGACATGGGCGCGAAGGCCGCGGCGGACTGGATGCCCGGACTCCCGTGGGACAACGCCGAGAACTACGCCAAGCGCTCCCTCCTCTCGGTGGTCAGGAACGTGAAGACGCCGACGCTGATCATGACGGGCGAGGAGGACTTCCGCACGCCGATGTCGGAGAGCGAGCAGTACTACAAGGCGCTCAAGCTGCGCGGCGTGGAGACGGTGCTGGTCCGCGTCCCCGACGAGCCGCACGGCATCCGGCGGCGGCCGAGCCACGCGGCGGCCAAGCTGACGACGCTGGCCGGGTGGTTCGAGAAGTACCGCGGGGTGGTCCCGTAGACCAGCAGTTCGCGAGCGGGGCCCGACCACGCGGGTCCCGCATCGTCATCCCACGTGGTCCGGCACCCGCACCACAGGCGTGCGTCGGGTGAGCGCGCCGTCGAGATGCAGCAGCGCCAGCCCCACCCCGGCCGCCCCCTGCATCAACCCCGTCTGCGCCACCACGTCCTCGGGGCTCACGCGATTCTCCGCCTGCACCCACCGGGTGGTGTCGCCGTCGTCCGTGCCGCGCCCCAGCACGTTGTCCATCACGCGGCGCGCGAACGCGAGGTGGGCCGCCTCCCGCGACTCCGCGTGCAGGTCGAGGAAGAACTCCGCCACGCCGCAGTTGCCGCAGCACTGCGAAATGTTGTTCCAGTAGCCCGAGCGGTCGGGATGCTGCTCCGGAACGCCGCTGCCGATGATCCCCTGTGCCAGCTGCGGCAGGTACGCGCGCCAGCGCGGGTCGCGCGAACTCGTCTCGAGTTGGCGGTAGAGCCGCGCCATGCCGGCCGGCCCATGGCACCAACTCAGGTAGTACAGTGACTCGCCGCCCGGCTCCGAATGGAACACCTTCCGTCCGCCGTCGGCCGTGAGCGTGGCGATCGCGGCCAGGTAGCGGGCCCCGCCGAGCGCCGCCTCGAGGGCCGCGCGCGACTCGGGGGTATCGCGGTCGTGCGCGGCGAACTGCGCCAGCACCGTGCCCACCCCCGCCGTGCCGTGCGAGAAGTTGGGGTAGCGACGCGGCATTCGCGCATGGATCGCCCACTTGAGCCCTCCCTGCTCGGCCACGCCGACGTCAATCCGGCGGCGCCCCCCGCGCCGCTCGACCGCGCGCCACGACGCGAAGTCGGCCAACGTCGGGTCGCGCCGCTCCAGGTGCATGAGGGTGAACAGCACGCCGCTCGTGCCCGAGATCACGTCGGTGGAGTCGTTGAACGCGGCGCCGTCGCCCACCGCGTCGCGCAGCAACTGCAGCGCGCGCTGCACCGGGGCCCGGTAGCGCGCGTCGCGCCCGGCCACCTGCGTCGCGCTCAGCGCATACGCCACGCCGGCAATGCCGGTGTAGAGTCCCGCGCCTTCGGCCCCCAGGTCCGGCGCGCTCACCGGCAGCGTGGACACGAGATAGTCCGCGGCGCGCTGCGCCGTCGCGAGGTAGGCGGCGTCCCCGGTGGCGGCGTGCAGCTCGAGGTAGAAGAGCAGCACCCCCGGGCTGCCGCTGTACAGGTTCTGCTGCACCGTGGCCGGGTCGCGGGGGTCCGCGGGCCAGGTGAGCCCGCGACCGTCGCGCACGGCCGACCGCGCGATCCATCGTTCGGCGCGGAGTGCCGCGTCGAGGTAGGAGCGCGGCGCGGTCGCGCGGCGCTCGTCGACACCGAGCGCCCGCGCCCACGCCGGGAGCCCGGCCCCGATGGCCAGCGCTGCCGCCGCGTGGCCGAGCGCGTCACGTCGTCCGATCATGCGTCCTCCTGCGAGTCCGGTCGTCGCCGGGGCGCCGAGGCTACGGCTTCGCCCGCCGCGACGGCTTCGAGTCTGGCGGTGGCACGACGACCGTCGTCCCCTTCTCCTACACCAACCGCATCGCCTCGGCCACGGCCCGTTCCAGTTGCGGGTCGCGCCCGGCGGCCAGCGAC
>JANLSF010000326.1:0-1605 GCA_031362285.1 Gemmatimonadota bacterium
GGATCGGCGCGGCGGGAGAGGTCGGCTCGTACCAGGTGCTGCAGATTGCCGACAACTACCCCGGCCTGCTCGACGGCATCATCCCGGGGTGCACGTTTCCCGATGTGGGGTTCGGCACCGTGCCGACAATCACCGACGCCCGGTTGTTGAATCGCTACTTCTCGACTGGCCGGACCGTGCCGTTCACCGATGAACAGAAGCGCGCGGTGACGGGCTTTGCCAAGCTCGACACCATGGCGACGGTCACGGCGCAGGCCGGCCGCATCGCCACGAGCGAGTTCTGTCCAGAGATTCTGCCGGTGGCGATGCGCTACCACCCCGTGAACAATCCGCGCGGGGCCCGCTGCGGGGTGTTCGATCACACCGTCAACGTCTACGGGCGCGATCCGGTTACCGGCTTTGCGCGTCGTCCGCTCGACAACGTCGGCATCCAGTACGGGCTGAAGGCGTTCACCGACGGGGTGCTCACGACCGCGCAGTTCCTGGATCTGAACGAGCGCATCGGCGGCTACGACAACAACGGGGCCATGGGAGCCGCCCGCACCGAGGGCGATGTCGAGGCCATCCGCGCTGCGTATCGCACGGGCCGTCTCACGAGCGGCGCCGGCGGCCTGAAGACCACGCCGGTCATCGAGTATCGGGGATATGCCGACGACGCGCCGAAAGGCGACCTGCACCTGCGCTTCTACTCGTTCGCGATGCGCGAGCGACTGAAGAAAGCCAACGGCGGCCGCGCGGATCACTACGTGATGCTCATCGAAGACAACCGGCGTGGTCTGTACAGCGTTGGGAGCCCGGTGCTGCAGCAGGCGCTCTCGCAGATGGACGCATGGCTGTCGGCCATCGCGGCCGACGGCAGCACCGCCGATGCGGCGGCGAGGATGCTGCGCGCCAAGCCCGCGGACGTGATGGATGCCTGCTGGACACGAGACCCGGAGCCGCAGCGCATCGTCGAGCCGCAGGTGCACGGCGCAGGCCGGTGCAACGGGTTGTATCCCTCGGCCTCGTTCCCGCGCGAAGTAGCCGGCGCGTCCATTGCTGGCGATGTCGTGAAGTGTGCGCTGAAGCCCGTGTCGGCCACCGACTACAGGGCGTCGCTCTCGGCCGGCGACCTCGCCCGCCTGCGCCGGACCTTTCCGGCCGGTGTATGCGACTGGTCGAAGCCTGGTGTCGGCCAGGAGCCGCTGGCGGGCACGTGGCTGAGCTTTGGCGGGTCGTAGCCACGGCGCCAGCTCGTCGTCGGTGGTAATTGATTGAATGTCTCTGAACTGCGGCCCTACAATCCGCGGCATGAGCGCATATCTTTCGGCTGACCGACGAGGATTCGGGCTTCTGATCACGCTCGCCGTTGGGACGTTGACCGTCGCCTGCAACAGCGCGCCACCGCCAACACCCAGTACGACCACGCCTCCAGCGGCAGACGCGCCGGCGGCACCGGCCGCCGTGAACTTCGGCAGACACCACCATCCAATCACGACGGCCAATCCTGAAGCGCAGCGGCACTTCGACCAGGGCTTCGATCTGGTGTTTGGTTTCAACCACGAGGAAGCCGTCCGCTCGTTCACGCGTGCCGCGGAACTCGACCCCAAGGCCGCGATGCCTCAC
>JANLSF010000393.1:0-1532 GCA_031362285.1 Gemmatimonadota bacterium
GGCGAGTACAGGGGTGATCGCGACCGCGTACACGTACGACGGACGGCGGCGCATGCTGGCCGACAAGCTCGTGGCGGGTTTCACCACGAACTTCTTCTACGACGCGGCCGGCAATCTCACGGCCGGCGGCCGTCAACCGGCGGGGCGCGTGTACGACGCCTTGAACCGCATGGTCCGGAAGCTCGGGTCCGACACGGCGATGTACGTCTTCGATGAAGTCGGGAGCCTCCGGCTGGCCTTCAATCCGGTGGCGCGCGTGACGCGCACCTATGCGACCAACGGCACGCTGCTCACCGACTCGCTCCGCATCGCGACGCGTCGGCTGAGCGAGCGGGTCTTCGACCAGAACGTGTTCGGCACCGGGGCGCGCTATGATATCGCCAAGCGACGCGTCGCCTTCCGGCACCCGCAGACCGTCGCGGCCACCGTGGACAGCCAGCGCGTCGCCTTCTCGCCCACCACCGGGTACGTGGATTCGGTCACGAGCATCACGGGGACCCGGTTCCGCTTCGCGTATGACCTCGACGGCCGCATCAGCCGGCTGGTGCGGCGCTCGGGGGCCACCGACTCGGTCACCGAGCTGCGTCTCTACGATTCGCTCGCCCGGCGGGTCCGGCGGCTCCAGCGCGCCGGGACGGATACCCTCCTGAGCGACACCGTGCTCTACACCCGCGCCGACAAGGCGCGCGGCGCCCAGGGCGACTCCGCGGGCTACACGGCGCTCGGGGCCGTCAAGGCCGCCTTCACGGCCGCCAGCGGGAACAACGAGCTGTATCAAGTCGATGCCCTGGCGCACCGCTGGTACAGCCAGATGACGCAGAACCTGCAAGGGCCGTCGACCACCACGTACGAGCCCAACTCGGAGCGGGTGAGCCGCGTGGTCACCGGGTCCCTCGTCCCGGGCGTCACGGCGGAGACGAGCTACGTCACGTACGCGTACAACGGCGCCGTGAGCCAGGACCTGCGGCGCTTTCGGTTCGGCGTCGGCCTGGGCTCGTACCAGCTCACGGTAATCGTCAACGCCTATGACGCCGAGCGGCGGCTCACGTCGTCGTACTTCCAGCGCGACTCCTCGCCGCTTCCGCGCCCGCCGTATCTCCCCTACGCGCGCATGGAGCGCTACCGCTATGACCCGCTGGGCCGCCGGGTGTGGCGTGAGATGATCCGCGACACGCTCAACCTGATCTGCAGTGCGCAGGACAAGTCGAGCGGCTGCCGGAACGAGGTGACGCGCACCGTGTGGGACGGCGACCAGGTGCTCTACGACGTCCGGGCCACGGCGGACACGATCGGGGACTCCAGCGAGGGGTACCCGAGCAACACCCTGTTCACGGGGCGCGTGGGGTACACGCACGCCGGCGGCATCGACACCCCGCTCGAGATCATCAAGGGAAGCGAGGTGGTGCTGCCGATCGCCGACTGGCGCGGGCAGTACGCGACGGGCACCTGCCCCGGGACCAAGTGCGACCCGAACAACTACTATTTCCCGGGGGCGCAGGGGAGCGCGTTCGACGAGCCGGTGCCGCTGCCGA